>JADDPY010000172.1 GCA_016781635.1 Rubrobacter sp. | reverse complement strand
TCTTCCCGCCGGTCTGGGGCCTCTCCCGACGCCTCAAGGAGGCCGACGAAGTCGGGGGAGCCCGCATCCCGAAGGGCAACCGCGTCATCATCAGCGCATACGTAACCCACCGCCACCCCGACCTGTGGCCGGAGCCGGAGAAGTTCGACCCGGAACGCTTCAGGGAAGCCACCCTCATGGACCGCCCGCCGCGAGACCTGCCGCGCTACGCTTACTTCCCGTTCAGCGGCGGCCCGCGCCAGTGCGTGGGCGTCAACTTCGCGGCCATGGAAGCCACCCTGGTGCTCGCCACGATCGCACAGTCCTTCGAACTCTCCGTCGTCCCAGGCCACTCGGTAGAACCCGAACCAAGCTTCACCCTGAGACCCGGCAACGGTCTGCCGGTGAGGCTGCACGATATTTCATAAGCAACGACCGGGCAAACGTCCAGCCCTCCAGGCACCCACCACCCCAGGAGCCCCAAGCTCGCCGCAACACGAGCTCGTCGAGAAGTAAAAGTACCCCCTCGGTTTGTTCGACCATGATAGACTATGATTATGTTTGTTACAAGCAGCCTAGATTGCAACAAATTCGGGTAGCAACCGGAGGGGCGCAAGTTACAAGCTCCTTGGGGGGCGCGGGAGTTGTGGGGTCCATATCTATTGGGGTGGTGAGGATTTTGCGGGGTTCTTTGGGTTTGGAGGGGCGGTTGGACGCGCAGCCGGTGGGGGCCGGTCACCGGAAGGTGACGTTGCTCGCGGGGCTTGGGTGGATGTTCGACGCGATGGACATTGGGTTGTTGTCTTTCGTGCTGGTTGCTCTGGCGGGGGAGTGGGGGCTTTCTCAGGGGCAGGTCGGGGCCGTCATCAGCATCGGGTTGTTCGGGATGTTCGTCGGGGCGGCGGCTTCCGGGGTGCTCGCCGACAGGTACGGGCGCAAGGCGATCTTGATGGTGACGCTCCTCGTGTACTCGGTGGCGACGGGGCTTACGGCGCTCGCCTGGGGGTACGGGGTTTTGCTCTTGTTGCGGTTCGTGACGGGGCTCGGGCTCGGGGGTGAGTTGCCGGTGGCGAGCACGCTCGTCGCCGAGGTGTCGCCGGCGAAGCAGCGGGGGCGGATGCTCGTGTTGCTGGAGAGCTTCTGGGCGTACGGTTGGATCCTGGCCGCCCTCATCGGCTACCTCGTGATCCCCGAGTACGGCTGGCGCGTGGCCTTCCTCATCGGCGCCCTTCCGGCCTTCTACGTCATCATCCTCAGGCGCCGCCTCCCCGAGTCGCCACGCTACCTCCTCCGCAAGGGCCGCCACGCCGAGGCGCGCGAGGCCGCGGCCACCCTCGGTATCGAGTACGAGGGGACGGGTGAGGAGCAGCGCGGTGGGTCATCCGCCCTCGGGGGCGGCACCGGGCTCGGTCTCCTGTGGTCGGCGCCCTACGCCCGGCGGACGGCAATGCTGTGGGTGCTGTGGTTCGGGATGGTCTTCTCGTACTACGGCATCTTCACCTGGCTGCCGCAGATTCTCGCCACCTCGGCCGGGTATGGGCTCGTGCGGTCGTTCGAGTTCGTCCTGCTTATAACGCTCGCCCAGATCCCCGGCTACTTCAGCGCCGCGTACCTCGTCGAGAGGTGGGGCCGCAAGGCGACCCTCGTCGTCTACCTGCTCGGGAGCGCCGCGGCGGCGCTAACCTTCGGGCTCCGGGGCCTCGGGGCGGACGCCTCGGGGACCGAGCTCGTCCTGTGGGGCTCGCTCGTTTCCTTCTTCAACCTCGGCGCATGGGGGGTGCTCTACGGCTACACCCCCGAGCTTTACCCGACGGATGCGCGCGGCTCGGGGGCAGGCTGGGCCGCAGGGATCGGTCGTACTGGAGGGATCGCGGGTCCGTACCTCGTCGGACTCATGCTCGGCGGCGGGACCTTTGGACCCGGAGCAGTATTCGTCGTCTTCGCCATCGTCCTGCTCGTCATCGCCCTGAACGTACTATTCCTCGGAGAAGAGACGATGGGGCGCAGCCTCGATGATATCTCCGCGCAAGCGAGCTCCAGAGCTTAGGCGGCGCCCGACCCCAGCCGAGATCGCGACTACTACTCCGTCGTGTACGAGGCTCCCCTACACCCTCTTCGTGAGGGCCTTGTAGGTCTGGTGGAGATGATCGGAGATTGTGACGATGGCGAAGATGCTGGCGACGAGGCGCGTGACGGGCGGGGCGAAGACGAGACCATAGGTAAAGAAGGAGGCGATCCACTGTCCCATGCAAAACTTGCAGGTAACGAGCTCACCGATGGAGTGGCGGATGCCCGTGCCCCTGGGCTTCTCGTCGACGCTCTTCGGGCTCTCCTTCTCCTGAAGCTCGGTGAAAGGCGCGCGAATAAAGCTGGTCACGGCGTCGTTGGCGATAAGAGTGCTCATCTTGTGCGTCGCAACCCCGAGCAGCACGATGTCCTTTGTCGCTATGCTCTCCGGCAGCTTTCGCCCCGTACCCTTCGTGAGCAGCAGAAAGACCGCGAAGATCAGGTTGAATACGCCCGCCAACATGGTGTAGGACTGAAGGGGCTGCTCCCCGTTGTCGTAGCCCTCGAACACCCCTTGCCGCGCTTGTCCGTCGTGTGAGCCGCTGCTCTCCGTGGTCCCTTGCCGCGTCTGCTCGTCGCTCATCTCTCACCTTTCCGCGCCCGTCGTGGACGCGCCGCTTCTTTTTACATTAAATACCCCGAAAACCTACGGGACACTCCTCCAAATATCTTTACCCCATCAGCGAAGCCGCCATCCCCCCGGCGGGACATTACATACATCGATGCATTCCATTTACACATTTCGGGCCAGTTTGTGGGGATGAGACGGCGGGCAAGGGGTTTGGAGAAGCGTAGCCCAGAAGAAAAGAAGGGTTGCGTGCCTATCGACCGATCTTTCCGCAGGCGAAAGGGAGAAACAGTGACGGACCAGTACACTCAGCAGGACCCGAGGACGCAGTACCAGCAGCCGCAGTACCCCGAGCAGGACCAGATGGACCAGCACCCCGGCACAGAGGGTCAGATGCAGCCGAAGCCGGATCACGGCGAGGAGACTTACCGCGGCTCCGGCAGGCTCACCGGTAAAAAGGCCATAATCACAGGCGGCGACTCCGGTATCGGTAAGGCAGTGGCGCTCGCGTTCGCCAGGGAGGGGGCGGACGTCCTTATCTCCTACCTCTCGGAAGAGGAAGCCGACGCCCAGGAGACGGTCGAGATCGTCGAGGCAGCCGGAAGAACCGCCGTGAAGATGCCCGGAGACATACAGGATGAGGCCCAGTGCCAGGCGATAATCCAGAAGGCCGTCGACGAGTTCGGGGGCATAGACGTCCTCGTCAACAACGCCGCGCATCAGATGACCGTCAGCGGCATCTCCGACGTCTCCACCGAACTGCTGGATCGCACGTTCAAGACCAACATCTACGCGATGTTCTGGCTCACGAAAGCTGCGATCCCACACATGCGCCCGGGCGGCAGCATAATCAACACGTGCTCCATCCAGGCTTATCAGCCCTCGCCGACCCTGCTCCCCTACGCCTCTACTAAAGGCGCGATCATTTCGTTCACCAAGGGGCTGGCGACGGAGGTTATACAGTACGGGCTCCGTGCCAACAGCGTCGCCCCGGGGCCGGTGTGGACCCCGATCATCCCGGCTTCCATGCTCGGAGAGACGGTCTCCCAGTTTGGCGGCACGAACCCGACGGGCCGCCCAGCCCAGCCCGCCGAGCTCGCCCCCGCCTTCGTATTCCTGGCCTCGCAGGAGTCCAGCTTCGTCAACGGCGAGACCCTCGGCGTCACCGGTGGTCAGCCGCTGCCGTAAGGAATCGAACAAATAGCAGTGCTACCAGGCGCCCCCGTCGAAGTATGATGGGGGCGCCGTAAAGCACGACTCGCTGCCGCATACTCCCGGGAGCGGCGAGGAAGATCGAACCGTCTTCGCGTGCGACCGCACCTGCACATCACTATCGGAGGCGAGAACACTACGAGCCTCGATAGCGACCCCGACGCCGTTCTCTCCCGCTCAGCCAATCTATCGAGCCGCAAGGGGCAAACAACGCTCGGCACCCCTATATGAGGCTGACAGTGGGCACTCTGTTGCGTTAGGCTATGCAGAGATCGGAGGTGGCATTTTTGGGCATCGTTGTCCAGAAGTACGGCGGAAGCTCGGTTGCGACGGCCGAGCACATAAAAGCGGTAGCGGAGCGGGTCAAGAAGGCCCGCGAGGCGGGACACGGTCTCGTCGTGGTCGTCTCGGCGATGGGGAAGACCACCGACAGGCTGCTCGCGCTCGCGGGGGAGGTTAGCCGAGATCCAGCGCCCCGCGAGATCGACCAGCTCCTCTCGACCGGCGAGCGCCAGTCCGTGGCGCTGCTCGCGATGGCCCTGCACGACCGGGACGTCGCCGCCACCTCGCTCACCGGCCCGCAAGCCGGTATGGAGACGACGGGCCGCTACGGCTCCGGCGTCATCTCCACCATAAGGACGGACCGCATAAAGAAGCTCCTCGACGAGGGAGAAGTCGTCATCGTAGCCGGTTTCCAGGGGATGAACGCCGTCGGTGACGTCGTTACTCTGGGGCGCGGCGGCTCGGATACCACGGCCGTGGCGCTCGCGGCGGCGCTGTACGCGGACCGCTGCGAGGTCTACACGGACGTCGCGGGGGTGTACACCGCAGACCCGCGCATAGTCCCGAACGCCCGGCGTATCCCGCTCATTTCGCCCGCCGAGATGGCCGAGATGGCGTGGCGCGGGGCGAAGGTCATGCACCCGAGGGCGGTCGAGCTCGGGGCGCTGTACGGCGTCGAGATACACGTGAGGAGCTCCTTCTCCGAGGAGCCGGGCACCGTTATCAGGGAGGGAAGTAACTTGGAGCGACTTGAGACCCGCGAGACCCTTGCAGGGATCGTCCACGACCTCGACGTCTCCCGCATAACCCTGACCGGCATCCGGACCGGGCCCGGCACGATGAGCCGCATCTTCACGCCTCTGGCAGAGGGCGGCGTCTCCGTCGACGTCATCGTGGAGAGTGCCCCCAAGGAAGGATCTTCGGACATCGCCTTCACCATCGGCCGCGGCGACTACGCAGACGCGCTGAAGCTCGCCGGCGAGGTCGCGGGCTCCCTGGGCGGCGAGGTAGAGGGCGAGGAGGAGCTCGGCAAGGTCAGCGTCGTGGGGACGGGGATGCTGAACCGGCCGGGGTATGCCGCGCGGATGTTCGCCTCTTTGGGGAAGGCGGGCATCCCCATACGGATGGTCTCGACCTCCGAGATACAGGTGACTTGCGTCGTACCGGCAGGCCGGGTGGAAGAGGCTGTCCGTATTCTGCACGAGGACTTCGATCTGGAAGATATGGAGGATAGAAATGTTTAGCGGCGCGTTCACTGCCCTCGTTACCCCGTTCAGGAACGGGGAGATCGACGTCGAGGCCCTCGAAGGGCTGGTCGAGTTCCAGATCAAGGGCGGCGTCAGCGGCCTCGTTCCCTGCGGTACCACCGGTGAGTCCCCGTCCCTCTCCGAGGAGGAGGACCGCACCGTCATCGAGACCGTCGTCCGGGTGGCGAACGGGCGCGTCCCCGTGGTTGCGGGTACCGGCTCGAACTCGACCAGCATGGCGATCAAGTACACGAAGATGGCCGAGGAGGCGGGCGCCGACGGGTCCTTGCAGGTCGCCCCCTACTACAATAAGCCGACCCAGGAGGGCCTCTACCGTCACTTCGCGACGGTCGCCGAGAACACGGCGCTCCCCATCGTCCTCTACAACATCCCCGGACGGACGAGCGTCACCATCTCGGCCGAGACGATAGCCCGCCTGGCCGAGGTATCCAACATCGTCGGGGTCAAGGAGTCCACGCTCTCGATGAACATGGCAAGCGACGTGAAGCATCTCTGCGGAGACGACTTCGACGTCTTCTCCGGCGACGACCCGATGACGTTCCCCATCATGGCGCTCGGCGGTAATGGGGCCATCGCCGTGGCCTCTAACATCGCCCCGGCCGCCTACTCGGAGATGGTCGACGCCATGAACTCCGGCGACGTGGAGCGGGGCCGCGAGCTCCACTATGAGTTGCTGCCGCTCTTCCGGGCACTCTCCGTCGAGACGAACCCCATCCCGGTCAAGGCAGCCGCCTCCCTCCTCGGCCTCTGCTCCGACGAGATGCGCCTCCCCATGGTCCCGCTCGCCGACGAGAACCTGGCGAAGCTGCGTGAGGTAATGGAGACCGTGCCCCACCTCCTCCCCACCCCCGAAGAGGTCCTTTAACAGCGTGGCGGAGGCCGTCCGCGTAGCCGTGATCGGGGCCGCGGGCCGCATGGGCCGCGAGCTCTGCCGCGCCGCCTTCGAAACCGAAGGGCTGGAGCTCGCCGGGGGCACCGTCGAGCCCGGCGCCCCCGAGCTCGGCGCCGACCTCGGTGAGCTCTGCGGCACGGGCAGGATAGGCGTGACCGTCGCCGAAAACCCGCCTCCGAGTGCGGACGTCCTCGTCGAGTTCACCACCCCCGAAGCGACCCTCCAGCACCTCTCCTACGGCAAGCCGTGCGTCATCGGTACGACCGGCCTCTCGGCCGAGGATCTAGCGCGAGTCGAGGCGGCGGCGGTGAGCGTGCCCATAGTCTTCGCCCCAAACATGAGCGTCGGCGTCAACCTGCTCCGCGAGGTCGTCAAGGAGATGGCCGCGAAGCTGGAAGGCTACGACCTCGAGGTCGTCGAGACGCACCACCGCAACAAGAAGGACGCCCCCTCGGGGACGGCGCTCTTCCTCGCCCGGGCCGCCGCCGAGGGGCGCGGGCAGGACCTCGACGAGGTCGCCGTCTACGGGCGCGAGGGCATGGCGCCACGGAACGAGGGAGAGATCGGCATCCACGCCC
>JADDPY010000679.1:616-1660 GCA_016781635.1 Rubrobacter sp. | reverse complement strand
CGTCGAGCCTACGATAAGACGGCGGGCACCTGCGCCGACGGCACGACCGCGCAAGCGTAACGACTGGTGTCTCCTGCGCCTCAACCGACGGGGACGGTAGGGACGCAAGTGGACTGGCGCGATCGCTTACCAAAGGTAGTGAAGCATTACCTTGAGCGTTAACAACTTATAATACAATAGAGGAAAAGAAACAGAAAGGAAGGTCAGAAGCCTAAAGGGACCAAAGGAAAGTATAAGCCAATGTGTATTATGTTAACTTGCTCTTGTGTCCACCATGTCGGATCGGGGAAGCATCAGCGGTGGTAAGGGAGAGGGAGGCGGAAGGGGAGAAGCGTTCCCTTAGCAGCTCCTCGATCGAGGCCTTAAAGCGGGATCCGATGTACTCTTCGGCGAAGGAGTTGGGTACCGATAGGGTGAGGGTCTCGTGGTCGAGGCCCACAGGAACAGTGCCCTCGAACCAGGCACGCAGCCCGGGGGAGTCGTCGGTGTCGGCGAGGTCCTCTAGGACGGACATCCACAAGTCCTGGGCACGCCGATCGGGGACAGGTGGCGAAAACGGGAGCAGCCCGGTGGCCTCGGGCGAAGCCGCTTCAACGTGGGACGTATCGTCGGGCAGCAGGGTCTCCTGGACGACATCACCCAAAGGTCCGGGCGCGCTTGGTGCAGCCGCGGGGACATCGACGGGAGCAACAGGGGGCAGGTCGAGGTCGTAACCCTCCCCTATGGCCTTTCTGAGCCAGCCGGCAGGGTTGCGAACGTTCTTCTGGTAGGGGAGGGCCTCGACGTACTGCATCGTTCGGCTGCTGCCGTGTACGGAGACAAGCTCCTCGGCGGCGTCGCGCGACATGCCCTCGGCGATGAGGCGCTGGACGCAGAACACCTCGTCGCTCGTCGGGTTGCGGAGAGCTACGGCGGAGCGGCGGGCGTGGAAGTCCTCGGTGACATCGTACGCGACGTGTTCCTCGCCGTCGGCCTTGCGGTAGCCGACGCGGGAGAGGAAGCCCTTGGAGATCAACTCCTCGTGGGCGGGGGCGAGCTTCTCCT
>JADDPY010000679.1:0-548 GCA_016781635.1 Rubrobacter sp. | reverse complement strand
CAAGCCCGTCTCCCTCCGCGCTTCTTGTCGATCAAGCGGTACAGCCTCTTGGCGATCGGGCTCGACAGCGACCAGTAGAACTTGGCGTCGATGTTCTTCAGGTAGTTGGCCTTGTACGAGTCCACGAAGTACTGGCTCAGGTGAACGCGGTTGCGGTCCTTGCGCTCCCCGGCGAGGCCCTCGTACTCGGAGAGCTTGACCTCGGTGAGCAGGCTGAAGGTGTCCGTGACGTAGGCCTTCCTGCCCTTGTGGTAGAAGGCGTTCCTGCTCTCGATCGACGTCGTCGCGAGCCTCTGCAGGGACTCCCTGACCTGCCCGTACTCCCGACCCGAGTGGCGTTTGCCCATCAATTCGACGAGCTCGTACACCGAGAAGCTTACCCACCCATCGGGCGGCAGACCCTTGTTGTCCATAAGCTGGAGGAGGGCGACGTACACGTCCTGATCATAGCGGCCTGGCAACCCACGCCCGTGCGCGGCCCGCACCACCCAAGACTGCTGAAGGACGTTGCCGTCCTTGGTGCGCAGCTCGTTCTGGTACTCGAGGAT
>JADDPY010000682.1 GCA_016781635.1 Rubrobacter sp. | reverse complement strand
GTCCCGGTGGATCGTCCCGCGCTCGTGGGCCGCGCCGAGGGCCTCGGCGATCTGCACCGCCACCGAGGCGGCGGCGCGCGCCCCCAGAGCCCCCTTCCCGGCGATCCGCTCCTTGAGCGTGCCCCCGGACACGTACTCCATGGCGATGTAGTAGTCGCCGTCCTCCGAGCGTCCCAGGTCGTAAATAGGGACTATGTTCGGGTGGGAAAGGGCCGCGGCGCTCCGGGCCTCCCGGCGGAAACGTTGGACGAACCCCGCGTCCTCGGCGTACTGCCGCCGGAGCACCTTGAGCGCGACGTCTCGGCCCAGAACCTTATCATGAGCCCGGTAGACCCTCGCCATGCCCCCGCTCCCCGAAGGGGCGAGCAGGACGTAGCGGCCGTCTACTACGGTTTGCTGCATGCTCAAAACCTTACCCTTCGGGTCTCAACCGCCGGCTCCTTACGACGTCGTTGCGGAACGCCCGTTCTCCCTTCGCCCCCGTGCTCGTCCACCGCCCGCAGCCTCCCTCGTGCTCGCCTTCGCCGTTTCTAATACCTACGGTTCTCGGATTGCCACGGACCATACGACGGGCTAATCGACGGTTAAGGTTTGCCGTCGAACCGCGATCTACGCGTACGAAGGGCGGGACCCGGAGACCGCCCCTTCTCCCGCCCACACTGGGCGTAACTCGTCAAGAGGGGCCGGGGGATCGAGACCTTCGAGCGAATGCGGGTGAAGACACCGAACCGGGTTTTCTGTACGGTACAGGTTCGGTGTCTTCACCCGGGGTACACACGCGATCTTCCGCACGCGCGATGGCAACTGGCTCGTCCTCCTGATGGACTCGCCGGCCGACTCGCCATCGTAGCCGACGCCGGAGCGGCCTCCTCGCGGTCGTCCTTAGCTTGTTCGACGGAGCGGGACGTGATCCCGTCTCCCGGCTACAGATGCGCTGTTTGTTTCACACAAACTATTTCAACGGGCTGTCGTATTGCCGGGTGAAATCATTCAGATAATACCCAAACTCCTTTACCGGAAAGCCAGCCGTAGTGATCTTTACCGACCTCGACCAAACCATCTGGTACGCCAGGCGCTTGCTGGCCTGGTCGAGGTCGGACGTGGCGATAATCACCGTCGCGGATTCGGAGATCCAGGAGCGCGCGTTCGGCGGCGATCCCGAAGGGGCGTGCATGGTGGACCCGGGCACGGGACACCCGCCCTGGCTTTGCGTGCCGGTCGGACGCCTTGGCGAGTGGGCACGGACCGAGGACCAGGCGCGCGGGCAGTAGAGCCCACGACCCTAGCATTTCCTAGCACCCGGCCGGGTCATTCTTCGGGGCCCGGCCCTCCTTGTTGCGAAATTTGACCCTATCTACGCGCGGCAATATAACGACAGGCAAGACGATAGAAGGGAGGCCGCGATGGGCGAAGAGGAGAAGAAGGTCCGTAGGGCGTCGGAGCACGAGCGGCGAGAAAGCGAGGAGGACAGGAGCCCCGAATCCGGGCCCATGGGTACGGACCACGAGCCCGCTCCGGGTGGGCCGATGGGGACCGAAGACAAGCACGAGGAGGAGGCCGAGTCGAGGGTGGGCGAGGAGGAAGACAACTAGCGG
>JADDPY010000431.1 GCA_016781635.1 Rubrobacter sp. | reverse complement strand
CCGAAGGGGAGCGGGCCGATAGGCTCAAGGCCGCCCAGGGTTTGCCGAAGGTCGCGCTCGGGCCGCGGGCCCTCTCCGACCTCGAGATGATCTCGACCGGCGTCTTCTCGCCGCTCAAGGGCTTCATGGGCCGTGAGGACTACACCTCGGTCGTCGAGACGATGCATCTGGCGAACGGGCTCGTCTGGAGCATGCCTATTACCCTCTCCGCGAGCGAAGACGAGGCGAACAGCGTCAGCGAGGGCGACGAGGTCGCGCTCACCGACGGCGCAGGCAACGTCCTCGCGACGATGACCGTGACGGACCGCTACGGCTACGACAAGAGCCACGAGGCCAAGAACGTCTATCGCACCGACGACGGGGACCACCCCGGGGTGGCGGCGTTGTACAAGCAGGGGGACACGCTGCTCGGTGGTGAGATCACGCTGCTGGTAGACGAGCCCAACCCGAGGCCGTTCCCCGGCTACTACCGCGAGCCAGCCGAGCTCCGGGCGCTCTTCGCCGAGAAGGGTTGGCAGAAAATCGTCGGCTTCCAGACCAGAAACCCGGTGCATCGGGCGCACGAGTACATCCAGAAAAGCGCTCTCGAGATCGTCGACGGGTTGCTCCTTAACCCGCTCGTCGGGGAGACGAAGTCCGACGATATCTCGGCGGCGGTGAGGATGAAGTCCTACGAGACGATCCTCGGCCGCTACTACCCGGAGGATAGGACCGTGCTCTCGGTCTTCCCGGCGGCGATGAGGTACGCGGGGCCGAGAGAAGCGGTCTTCCACGCCATATGCCGCAAGAATTACGGTTGCACCCACTTCATTATCGGGCGCGATCATGCGGGCGTGGGGAGCTACTACGGGACGTACGACGCGCAGCACATCTTCGACGAGTTCGATGATGACGAGCTCGGGATCACGCCTCTCATGTACGAGCACGCCTTCTACTGCCTCAACTGCGGCGGGATGGCGACGACGAAGACCTGCCCGCACGACAAGGAGAACCACGTCTTCTTCAGCGGGACCAGGGTTCGCGAGATGCTCCAGAAGGGCGAGTACCCGCCGCCGGAGTTCTCACGCCCCGAGGTCGTCGAGGTCTTGATAGAAGGCCTGCGCGCCGAGAAGAACGGCCAGTAAGAAAAGCCGAAAAAGCCTCGCGAGGTCGACCTCGCGAGGCCGAAGAGAGGAGCAGCAATGGAGAATGGGAAGCTGGATCGCGGTTTCACGCTATGGTTCACCGGCCTCTCGGGGGCGGGTAAGACGACCATCGCGGAGATCGTCGAGAAGGAGCTGAGGCGCAGGATCGGCAACGTCGAGGTCCTGGACGGGGACATCGTGCGTACGAACCTCTCCAAGGGCCTCGGCTTCTCGCGCGAGGACCGCGACACGAACGTGCTTCGGATCGGGTTCGTAGCGGATCTCTTGACGCGCAACGGCGTCGGCGTGATCGTCTCGGCCATCTCGCCGTTCAAGGAGGTGCGCGACCAGGTTCGGCGCCAGATCGGCGAGGACTTCGTAGAGATCTTCGTCGACGCGCCGGTTGAGGTCTGCGCCGAGCGTGACGTGAAGGGCCTGTACAAAAAGGCCTACTCCGGGGAGATCCCGCAGTTCACGGGCGTCTCGGACCCGTACGAGGCCCCTTCCTCCCCCGAGCTCCACATCAAGACGAACGAGGAGGAGCCCCGCGAGAGCGCCGC
>JADDPY010000257.1 GCA_016781635.1 Rubrobacter sp. | reverse complement strand
TAATGCCGCCGAATGCCGTCGAAACACTGGCCGTCTCTCCGTCTCACTTCTCTAAATGCCTATGTCATGGTTGTCGGTTTGGAGCGACAAAATCTTTAATATATCCTCGCGTAGCACAGTTCCGTATCGGACCCTTGGTTCTGATACATGAGCCGTTCTGGAAGAATCGTCGCAACCCGGCGAAGAGGCTCTCGGACGCACGGACCGGACCCCCAACGTCTATCATTCGGCCGTCCATAGTCGAACGAGCCGTCTCGAACCAGTCCGCATTCGCAACGTGCGACGATCACGCCGACGGTTCAAACTGGGGATGGTGCTACGGGGCCTGTAGAAGGCGGAGTCGATCGAGCGGCACGGGATTCTAGACTGGCGGTGACGCTCGCGAACGAAACTCGGGAGGAGAGCCTTGCGGATAGAGAACAGCACTTTCTTCGTTACCGGCGGCGGTTCGGGGCTCGGAGCGGCTACCGCCCGCATGCTTGCGGAGAACGGGGCGAACGCCCTCCTCGCCGACGTCGACGAGGAGGGCGGGGAGCACACAGCCGCGGAGATTGGGGGCCGCGCGAGCTTCGTGCGTACTGACGTTACGGACGAAGGCAGCGTCGGGGCCGGGTTGGATGCCGCGTTGGAGATTTTCGGGTCCTTGAACGGGGTCGTGAACTGCGCCGGGATCGGGCCGGCCGCGAAGGTGGTCGGGAAGAAAGGCGTTCACGACCTGGGGCTGTTTCAGAAGACCATCCAGATCAACCTGATCGGCACCTTCAACGTCATCCGCCTCGCCGCCGTGAAGCTCTCCGAGAATGAGCCGAACGAGGGGGGCGAACGCGGGGTCATCGTCAACACGGCGAGCGTCGCTGCCTACGACGGCCAGATCGGTCAGGCCGCCTACGCCGCGTCCAAGGGTGGCGTCGTAGCCCTCACGCTGCCGGTAGCTCGGGAGCTTGCGTCGAACGGCATCCGGGTCATGACCATAGCTCCCGGCCTCTTCGAGACACCGATGCTCGCCGCCCTGCCGGAGGAGGCGAAGGACTCCTTGGGCAAGCAGGTCCCATTCCCGTCGCGCCTGGGGAGGCCAGAGGAGTACGCCGCGCTCGCGAAACACATCATCGAGAACGCGATGCTCAACGGCGAGGTCATACGGCTCGACGGCTCCATACGCATGGCCCCGAAGTAGTGGCGTGGGGTAGCGGTATGGGAGGGTGAGATCTCAAAGACGGGCCCCCGGACTTCTCGGCTGCAGCGGAAAAGTGCCACGGGCACGGGTCACCTATGACCGGGCGTAAGTAGAGGTCGCAGATGACTGCAAACTCACCGATTGCGTTGATGTTCTCGTGGAGGCATGAGGGTCACGTGTCTGCGGGTCCCTGCTCGAGCTCATAATTTGAAAGCATTCGAGCTCCGGAAAGAAACGAAAACCGCCTTACCGGCCCCCGTGCCAGGAGGTTTCGAAGGTCTTGGCGGGTTCCAACTTCGGCGGGCGGCGCACGGTATACTCGACCCTTAAACTATGCGTCTAAGCGCGCCAGTTAGGAGGACCGAGGTCCTTGGCGCGTTTCGAGAGGAGGATTCGACTTGGCGAGGCAGAACGTCAACAAGATGATGCAGCAGGTCCAGAAGATGCAGCAGGAGATGCAGCAGGCTCAGGAGGAGCTTGCC
>JADDPY010000001.1 GCA_016781635.1 Rubrobacter sp. | reverse complement strand
TCATAGGCTCATCGTACCGCAGGTTGGCCCAACTGCGTAAGTCCTAACGAAGACAAACCTCGCAGCGCCCCTGGCGGATTGGGTTGCAGGGTTGCTAGGAGCGATTCGGCCAACAGATTGGGCAGGATCGACTCGTGGACGTTGGGAATGATCACGTTCTGATCGTTTGTTAGCCGCACTTCGCCGGTGCCATACGCTTCGGCCAGATCCGCAAGCTGTGCCAGCTGCTCTGCATTGGTGCGGCCTACCGGCACATGGAGGCCAACATAGCTAAAACCGGCTTGCTTTTGTTGGTGCACGCCCAGATGATCCCCGTCGTGCGCCACGAGCATCGACTCGCCGCCGCGCATCAGCGTTTGGCCCATCTCGCGCTCAACTGCGGCTACAAACCGCTCAATGCCCCACTCCTTGAGCAGCCATTTGAGCCGCGCTTCGGTGCGCTTTTCCCGCGATCCATGGTCATGAAAAACCGTCATGGCCGCGCGGCAGAACGGTAGCGCCTGTTCGGTGCGCAGGAACACGTCAAGCGGCTGGCCGAGCTGCGGCCACGTTCCACCTAATGCCCCACCCAGCGCCACGTGAAATCCATCCACCGCAAAGCCATTCATCAGCTTCCGTGCAGGCGTTAAGCCAATATCGTTGGCGCGACTATG
This sequence comes from Rubrobacter sp., assembly GCA_016781635.1. Lineage (GTDB taxonomy): Bacteria > Actinomycetota > Rubrobacteria > Rubrobacterales > Rubrobacteraceae > Rubrobacter_F. Next base: position 1,007 of record JADDPY010000001.1, on the reverse strand, counting down.
CCCACAATCATGCCGACAGCCGCTGATCGATATGTTGAACTTGCGTGGAAGATTGCTGAACTCATAGCCAAGCAACGCCAACGACACGGCTCGCGCCATGTGGGACGCATCAAAAGCTTCGTCGTCGTCCAACCCCGCGATGGGACAGCCCATGATATTGCGGTAGTTGTCCAAGCCCGTTTGCTGCGAAGTAAGCCCGACCTCGTTGAGCCGTTCAAAGATCGCCGGAACGTTTTCGATCTCGATCCAGCGCAGCTGAATATTTTGGCGCGTCGTCAAATCCGCGGCACCTCGCCCCGCCTCCCGAGATATACTGGCAATCGCCCGTAATTGGTCACTTGTGACCATGCCGTTAGGTAAACGCAGCCGCATCATGAAATAGCCCGGCGTTTGCTTGCGGTGAAACAAGCCGTACCATTTCATGCGCTCGTAATCCTCCGCCGGGATTGCGCCAAACCCTTCGCGCGCATAGCGGTAAATGTCAGGCAGTACATCCAGGCCATCCTTGGCAGCCTTGATCGCTTCCAGCGGCGTTTTGTTGGCCTGATCCGCTGAACCTGGCTTCGACTGTGGAGCCGGTGCGACTGGTGCACGCTCCTTCACCATGAGGTCGGTCATCACTATTCCTCCATCCATTGGCCCTGATAGCTACAAACAGCTATACCGGGTGTGCTTCCTGAAACACACACAGTTGCAAGCTTTGGCAGGCTCCCGGCAATTCGCCCGGAAACCGAAGTACCCTGATCATTGCTACCATAGCTGGGCAAAGGTTGCGGATGTCATAGTCCGCGGAGGACGAAGAACAACGTCCTGATGCTGAAGCAGCGGGGGGATCTCATATCCGCGTGGACAACAAGCTCTGTCCGGTGCTCGATATAATCCGGCAAGACATAGACACGCTTGCAGCAGCATGTCTCACGCCGACTACCGTGTTGTAATAAACAAACAATACACGATGCGCCCAGCCGTCAACAAGATATCTGAGATCCAGTCATAACTCCTCCGGT
>JADDPY010000546.1 GCA_016781635.1 Rubrobacter sp. | reverse complement strand
TGTGGGCTCCGAGACGGCCACCGTACCACTCGGTGCGTCCGGGGGTCTCGGAGAGCTTGGGGACCAGGCCCGGCATCTTCACCTTCCCCACGCCTTCGACATCGCCCTCGACGATCATCCCGCGGGCCTGGTACTGCTCATCATTCAGGATGTCGGTGACGGAGTAGATCGGCCCGGCAGGGACCGCCGCCTCGTCGAGGATGCGCTGGATCTCCTCCGCCCCGTGCTGCCCGGTCCAATCCTCGATCAGGTCGTCCAGCTCGTCGGCGTGCTCGGCGCGATCCGCGTTGGAGGCGTAGCGGGGGTCGTCGGCGAGCTCGGGACGTCCGATGGCCTTCATCAGGCGTTTGAAGATGGCGTCGCTGTTGGCGCCGATCGCCACGTAGGAGCCGTCGCCCGCGCAGTAGGAGTTGCTCGGCGCTATTCCCGGCAGGGAGGCACCCGTCCGCTCGCGCACGATACCGGCGATGTCGTACTCCGGGACCAGCGATTCCATGAGGTTGAAGACCGCCTCGTAGAGCGCGACGTCCACGACCTGCCCCTCTCCCGTGCCGCGTACGTCCCGGGCGTGGACGGCCATGAGCGTCCCTATCACGGCGTAGAGCGAGGCGAGGGAGTCGCCCAGCGAGACGCCGGTCCGCACGGGGGGACGGCCGGTCTCGCCGGTGAGGTAGCGGATGCCGCCCATCGCCTCGCCTATGTTGGCGAAGCCCGGCTTGTCCTTGTAGGGCCCGGTCTGCCCGTAGCCCGAGACGCGGACCAGGATCAGGCGCGGGTTGATCTCCTTGAGCACGTCCCAGCCGAGCCCGAGCTTCTCGAGGGTGCCGGGGCGGAAGTTCTCCAGCAGGACGTCGGACTCGGCGGCGAGCTTCTTCGCGAGATCGAGCCCGTCGGGGTGGCCGAGGTCGAGCGTGACGAGCTTCTTGTTGCGGGACTGGAGCGCCCACCACAGCGAGGTCTTCGTCGCGGGGTCGACGTACCTCCAGTTTCTCAAGGGATCTCCCGTCCCCGGCCTCTCGGCTTTTATCACCTCGGCCCCAAACTCGGCCATGATCCTGGTAGCGAAAGGCCCGGCGATGAGCGAGCCGAACTCCAGCACCCTGAGCCCATCCAGTGGGCGGTCCTGCTCGAGCTGGCCCCGCAGGCCGGTCAGGTCTTCGACGTCTGTCATGCGTCCTCGCTTTCGAGCTCGCAGAAATAAGTACTCAACCGCCCCCGAAGGAGCGACGCGGCTCTCATGCACCCGTGGCGTCCGGAGGTGGGCACTGGAGCATGGGTTGCCTCAGCCAATCTCCGGGCGATATCGCGTGAGGTGGCGCTCCCAGAGCATGAACGCGCCGTTGACCACGAAGGCGAAGAGCGTGAGCAGGGCGACGAGGCCGTAGAGCTGCGGCATGTCGTGGAGGTCTACGCTCTGTATGAGGACGAACCCGAGGCCGCTCTTCGCGGCGAACATCTGGGAGAGCACTATCCCCAGAAAGGTGACGCCGAAGTCTATCCGCAACCCCGCGACCATCGACGGCAGTATGGAAGGGAAGACCACGGACCGGAAGAGTTGCAGGCGCGAGAGGCGCAGCTAACGGCCCACCTTGAACATAACCTCGCCGACGTTGCGCGTGCCGCTCATGGTGAAGAT
>JADDPY010000193.1 GCA_016781635.1 Rubrobacter sp. | reverse complement strand
CATTAAGCGACGACCTGGTTGGGGTGGTACGCGAGACGATGCAACCGGCGCACGCCTCGATATGGTTGCGCCCCGAGATAGCCTCGAAGGGGGAGCCCACGCCCTAACGCCCCCTATTCACCCGAGTGCGTGGAAGAAGAATTCCCCGAAATCCTCATCCACGCTCGTGCATGGAACGGTGTCCAAGCGCCTCGAAACTCCGCGCGCATCGCCCAGGAGTATGGTTGGCCGGCACAAGATGTTGTGGTATTGAATAAAAATACGAAATTCCGCATGGATTCTTTGCGTTGCGGTACGGTTTGCGGCGACGCCTTAGAAAGCTAGTTCCCGTTGTCGGTTCGGGCTTTGTGGTGGGATCTGCACGGGGCGGCGGTCGTCCGCGCTCCCAATCTTGCCCTGCGGTGTGTTACCTTGCGTGCCGCCGGGGAATATTTCGGGGAGGGGGGCGATGCAGAGGTTTCAGACGAGGCGAAGAACTGTCAGCCGGGTGATACTCCTGGCGGTGGGCGTCCTCCTGCTCGCCGTCGGGATCGGTCTACTCCTGTCTGTCTTGCTCGGGGAAGGTACCTCCGCCCCGGCCCCCGGGAGCAAGGCGCTCAGGCTCACGGTCCCGGAGATGAGGCGGGTCGAGAACCTGCCCGTCTACGATGCGGCTCCGAGTGGCTACGAGAACGCCCTCCGGCGGAGCAGCGTTCACGTCAGGGGCACGGGCTGGCCGTGGCAGGAGGGGGCGAACGTATATATCGCAGGCCACCGCCTCGGCTACCCCGGCACCAGGAGCTGGCTGGTATTCCGGGACCTCGACAAGCTAGAGAACGGCGACGAGGTAATCCTCACCGACGCCAACGGCACCCGCTACGCCTACGAGGTATTCAAGGAGTTCACCTTCGGCCCCTACGACGAACGTGTCCTCGAGCCCGTGGCGGGCAGGAGCGTTGTGACCCTGCAGAGCTGCACCCTGCCCAACTACGCCCGCCGCATAGCCGTCCAGGCCGAGCTCGTGGACGTGATCGAAGGTGCCGGCTAACGCGGCCTGCTGGGTGTGATCCGGGTTAGCGCCGCTCTAGAGCTGGGTAAGAGATGGGCGGCGGAGGACGTCGTCTAGCGGAGGGGTTCGCATGAGAATCGGATACTTCCTGTCGTGCGAGGAGTTCGGGCCTCTGGAGCTCCTGGACCAGGCGCGGATGGCCGAGGAGGCCGGGTTCGGGGCGCTGTGGATCTCGGACCATTACCATCCCTGGGTCGAGGAGCAGGGCCACAGCCCGTTTGTGTGGTCCGTGATCGGGGGTCTCTCCCGGGCGACCTCGCGCCTGCCGGTCTACACCGCCGTCACCTGCCCGACCATCCGCATCCATCCCGCCATCATCGCCCAGGCCGCGGCCACCTCGGCGGTGATGCTGGAAGGACGCTTCGGCCTCGGGGTCGGCTCCGGGGAGGCGCTCAACGAGCACATCTTCGGCGACGCCTGGCCCTCGACGGACGTGCGCCTGGAGATGCTTGAGGAGGCGGTCGAGGTGATACGCCTCCTCTGGGAGGGCGGCACCAAGGACTTCGACGGCCGCCACTACGCCGTGGAGA
>JADDPY010000515.1:2735-25527 GCA_016781635.1 Rubrobacter sp. | reverse complement strand
GTTGGGGTCAAACTAGGGTCAGAGAGCCCCCGATTCTAGTCGGGGGCTTTCTTTTGCGCGAGGTATTCGGCTTACTTATAGGCTTTGCGCAAGTGGGCGATGCTGGGTTCGAACCAGCGACCCCCTCCTTGTAAGGGAGGTGCTCTACCCCTGAGCTAATCGCCCGCTTCCCGGGGATACCCGGGGTCGTGCCCCCAACGGGATTCGAACCCGTGCCGCCGCCTTGAAAGGGCGGTGTCCTGGGCCTCTAGACGATGGGGGCCGATGTGGGCCTGTCGTGGCCTGTGAGCCAGGAAGGGATCGAACCTTCGACACGAGGATTAAAAGTCCCCTGCTCTACCACTGAGCTACTGGCCCAATTCCGGAGATTTTACCAGATGGCGGGGGCACCTAGCGACCCTCGACGGGGCGCTCCATCCGGCGAGAAAGATAAAGCGCTCCGGTGAGGGAGAGGACGAGCGCGGTGAGGACGCCGAGCTCGATCAGCAGCGCGCTGAACTCCGGGGTGCCGAGGCTCTGCTCTATGGAGATGGTGACGGCGAGTATGCGCCGGACGACGGCTATGAGGCCCACGATCAGGAATGGCTCGACCCTCACCTCCCGCTCCTCGACCACGGTGATGATGGTCCTAAGGAGCTCGGCGAAGATAAAGATGAGCAGCACCTTGTCCAGGACCTCCAGCGCCGATTCGAGCGGCCCCAGCTCCAGCACCCGAAACACGCTCGCCCCTGCCGAGACGAAGAGCATCACGACCGTGACGAGCAGAAAGACCGCCGCCGCGTAGTAGACGACCTTTTCGGAGAGGCCGAGGATCTTCGTCGTCGAGCGGGAGGGCTCTGCGTCCTTACTCAATGCAGGAAGTGGCGCCGCTTGGTGAGGACCATCGAGAGATTACGCTTGTCCGCGGCTTCCACGACCTCGCCGTCGCGCTTGGATCCGCCCGGCTGTATCACGGCCTTTATCCCGGCCTCGGCGAGGGCCTCGACCCCGTCGGCGAACGGGAAGAAGGCGTCGCTCGCGGCCACGGCCCCCCTGGCTCTCTCGCCAGCTTTCCTCACGGCGAGCTCCGATGACTCGACCCGGCTCGTCTGGCCTGCGCCTATGCCGACCGTCGCCTCGTTCTTTGCGAGCACGATGGCGTTGCTCTTGACGCTCTTTGCTACCTTCCACGCGAAGTGCAGGTCGCCGAGCTCGTCCGGCGAGGGATGCACGGAGGTGGCGAGCTCGTACTCCTCGTCGCTCTCCACGCGGTCGGTCTCCTGAAGCAGGATGCCACCGGTGACGTGCTTGGCGGAGAGCTTCGGGCGCGCGATGGGTCCGGCCTCCAGCAGGGTCATGTTCGGTTTCTCGGAGAAGGCCTTGCGCGCCTCGTCGTCGAAGGAAGGCGAGATCAGGACCTCCGTAAAAACCTTCGAAATCTCACGCGCGAGCTCCCCGTCTACCGCACCGCTCAACGCCACGATTCCCCCAAACGCAGAGGTCGGGTCGGAGGCGAAGGCCCTTCTATATGCCTCCGCCAAATCGTCCGCAACCGCCGCCCCACAAGGGTTGGCGTGCTTGATGATCACCGCTGCGGCCCGCCCATCCTCGGAGAGGTCTGCCAGCAAAGTCCGCGCGGCATCCACGTCGTAGAGGTTGTTGAACGACAGGGGGCGCCCCTGGAGCCGCTCCACCCCCGTCAGGAGATGACCCCCGTCCTCAGCCTCAGCGTAGTAGGCTGCCGCCTGGTGCGGGTTCTCCCCATAGCGCAGCGGCAGGGCTCGCTCGTACCGCTTCGTCAAGACCTCCGGGAAGCCGTCTTCCTCGACGGTAGCGTCTTCCGGGCTCTCCTCGTGGGCATCCCCGGCGGAGCCATTTTTCGGGATCTCGCCCTCCTTCTCGATGCGCTCTGTGAGCCAGGCGGAGATGGAGGCGTCGTACTCGGCGGTCCTGCGAAAGGCTTCGAGGGCCAAACGGCGCCGGGTGGTCTCCTCGACCTGCCCGAGCTCCATCTCGGCGGCGACCTCCTTGTAGAAGCTCGGGGAGGGGACGACGGTGACGCTCTTGAAGTTTTTCGCGGCGGCCCGGAGCAGCGTGGGGCCGCCGATGTCTATCTGCTCGATGGCCTCCTTCTCCTCGGCCCCGCCGGCGACGGTCTCCTCGAAGGGGTAGAGGTTCACGCAGACCAGGTCGATCGGTCCTATATCCTGGTCTACGAGCTCTATCACCTGGTCCGGATCGTCGAGGTCGGCGAGGATGCCGCCGTGGATTCTGGGGTGGAGCGTCTTGACCCTCCCGGCGAGCATCTCCGGCGCCCCCGTGACATCGGCGACCTGCGTCACCGGGACCTTCGCTCCCTCCAGCGCCTTCGCGGTCCCGCCGGTCGAGATGATCTCGAACCCCAGCTTGTGCAGCCTCCTCGCAAAGGCCGCGACCCCTCTCTTGTCCGAGACGGAGACGAGCGCCCGGCGCTTCACTTTTCAACCCCCAGGAAGTGGTCCGCTACCGCCTCGACGAGTAGCCGGTGCTCCACGGGCCTCAGCTTCTCGTGCAAAGTCTCCTCCGTATCTCCCGGCAGGATCGGCACGGCTTCCTGCCGGATCACCGGCCCCGCGTCGACCTCCTCGACCATGTAATGCACCGTAACCCCAGTCTCCTTCTCCCCGGACTCCAACGCCCGGGGTATCGCGTTCAACCCCTTGAAAAGCGGCAGCAGCGAGGGATGTACATTGATAACCGCTGGAAATCGCTCCAGAAAAGCCGGCGTCAACACCCGCATGTACCCCGCCCCCACCACGAGCCCCACGTCGTACACCGACACTCGTTCTGCCAGCGTGGCATCGTAGGCTCTGCGCGTCTCGAAGCCAGTCGGTTCCACGTACTCCGTGGCGACCCCGACTCGTCGCGCCCTCTCGAAAGCGTACGCCTCTTTCTTATCTCCCGCCACCACGGCGCAACGACCCGGGTAGGCGTCGAGCAGCGCCTGAAGGTTTGTCCCCGAGCCCGAGGCAAGCACCGCGAAACGCGCCCCCTCGGGCAGACGCCTGGCGCTAGGCTCCCGGGACAAACTCGATCCCTCCGGCCTCCACGACCTCCCCGATACGCCGGGCCTCGCACCCCGCGTCTCGCAGGACTCCTACCGCCTCCTCCGCGTCGTCACCCTTGACCACGGCGCAGAAGCCGACACCCAGGTTGAAGACGCGACGCATCTCGTCCTCGGGGATGCCGCCAAGCGCGCGGATCAAACCGAAGACCGCCGGCTCCTCCCAGGACCCCTCGTACAACCGCGCGCCCTTCCCGCCGAGTGCCCGCGAGAGGTTGCCGGGGAGCCCGCCCCCCGTGATGTGCGCCATCCCGCGCACCCCGATGGTTCGGCGCAACGCGGAGACCTCACGCACGTAAGCCCGGTGAGGCTCCAGGTAGGCATCCCCCACCGTCTCGTCCCAGCCCTCCGGCACGCCGTCGTAAGACAAGCTCGCGTCCTCCAGAACCTTGCGAGCCAGGGTGTAGCCGTTCGTGTGCAAGCCGGAGGAGGGAAGCCCGATCACGGCGTCACCAACCTCGACGCCCTGCCCTGTGACGACATCTTCTCTCTCGCACGCACCCATACAGGAACCTACGATGTCCAGGTCGTCCCCCGCGTAGAGCCCCGGCATCTCCGCCGTCTCCCCACCGATGAGCGAGATACCCAGGGATTGGCAGGCCTCCGCCGCCCCGCGCACGACCTCCGCCACCGTAGCGGGGTCCAACCGCCCGCTCGCTACGTAGTCCAGGAAGACGAGCGGGGTGGCCCCGGTCGCGAGGACGTCGTTGGCGCAGTGGTTGACGATGTCCGCGCCCAGAGAAGCGTACCGTCCCACTGTCCCCGCGACGAGGACCTTCGTGCCTACGCCGTCGATGGTCGAAGCGAGGATGGGCTCCCGGAGGCCGGAGAGGGCGTAGAGACCGGCGAAGCCGCCGGCGTTCGGGACCACGCCGGGACCGTGCGTCGACTCCACCGAGGCCCGCATGAGGCTAGTGGCCTCGTCGCCACGCTCTATGGAGACGCCGGCGGCCTCGTAGGAGGAGCCAGGATCGGGCTCCGTCATCCCTGCTTGCCCCCCACGGGCTGGATCTTCTCAAGGGCGTGCTTCGTGGTCATACCAATGATGGGATAGTCACCGTCGAAGCAGGCGCGGCAGAGGCCCTTCTCCGGCTGCTCGGTCGCCTCCGTCATGCCCTCGACGGAGAGGTAAGCGAGGGTCGTCGCGCCGATCTGGTCCCGAATCTCCTCGACCGTGTAGTTCGCCCCGACGAGGCCCTCCTTGGTGTCCATGTCGATCCCGTAGTAGCACGGGCCGGTTACCGGCGGCGAGGAGACGCGGAAGTGAACCTCCTTCGCGCCGGCCTCGAACAGCAGCGAGACAAGCTTGCGGCTCGTGTTTCCGCGCACGATGGAGTCGTCTATCACGACTACCCGCTTGTCCTTTATGACGGAGGGCAGCGGGTTCAGCTTGAGCCTCAAGCCGATCTGGCGCATCCCGTCCGTCGGCTGGATAAACGTCCGGCCGACGTAGCGGTTCTTTATGAGGCCTTCTGCATAAGGAATACCGCTCTTGTTGGAGTAGCCAGTCGCGGCCATGATCCCGGAGTCCGGCACCGGGATGACGACGTCGGCCTCGACGGGGCTCTCCTCCGCCAGGGTCTCACCCATCTTGAACCTGGAGTCGGCGACCTCGCGCCCCTCGAAGCGGGAGTCGGGCCGCGCGAAGTACACGTACTCGAAGCTGCACAACGCCCGACGCGCGGGCTCCGCCCGGAGGCTCGTCAGACCATCGTCGTCGATCACGACGACCTCTCCGGGATCGACGTCCCTCAAGAACTTCGCCCCGATGATATCCAGGCCGCAGGTCTCGCTGGAAACGACGTAGCCCCCCTCGACCTCGCCTATGGACAACGGCCTGAAGCCGTGCGGATCGCGGAAGGCGACGAGCTTGTCCCGGAAGATCATGGCTACCGAGTACGCCCCCTCCAGGCGCCGCATGGTATCCCGGACGGCCTCCCCGACCCCCTTGCCCCGCTCCAGCTCCCCAACAGCACTAGCCGCGATCGCCGCCGTGTCCGACGTCGACTCGAACTCGAAGCCCTCCCCCTCCAGCTCGCTCCTGAGCGTAGCCGCGTTGACCAGGTTCCCGTTGTGCGCGACCGCGACGTTGACGTCCCCCCGCCCGTGGAACTCGGGCTGGGCGTTCTCCCACGAGGCGCTCCCCGTCGTCGAGTACCGGACGTGCCCGAGCGAGATGTGCCCGCTCTCCAGGGAAGTAAGCCGGGTCTCGTCGAACACCTGAGAGACGAGTCCCATGTCCCGCATCGCGAGCGTCCGCTCACCGTCGGAGACCGCGATCCCCGCCGACTCCTGCCCCCGATGCTGCAAGGCATAAAGGCCGAAATACGTCCTCTGAGCCAGCTCACCCGCGAGCTGGCGAGAGTAGATCCCGTACACCCCGCACGCCTCTTTCGGCTTCCCTTCCATGTCACCTACGTCGATCAAAACCTACCGCGCTCCTAGCCTGGATTCTTCTGATACTCGACAACAAGATGGTACTACATGCGCAATACACATAGCTAGAACCTCTCCCTAGCCGAGGTGGCCACCTTCCGGTGCGTGCCTCTCGAAGAGGTCGCGGTCATAGGCGGCGCGAAGGTCGTCTACCGTGAGGTCGAGCAGGCCAGGGATCGCGAAACGGTCGCCTCCCGTGCGGCCGATCTGGTCATATGGGATGCCCGCCAAGGCCTCTTGCAGATCCTCCCAGCGCTCCTCGGGGACCGCGACGACGAAATGGGCTCCACATTCGCCGAAAAGAGCCTCGTCTCTGCGCCTGCCGCGCAACATAGGTTCCACCTCGACCCTATCGACCACCATCCCGATACCGCCCGCAACCGACATCTCTGCAAGCGCCACGGCGAGCCCGCCGCCCGATACGTCATGGGCCGTATCCACTATTCCTTCTGCCACGAGTAACCGCACCAAGTCGGCGTACTCCTTTTCATGGGACAGACGAGGTGCTTCCGGCCTGCCGACGACCTTCCCGTGCACGATCTCAAGGTAGTCGGAGCCCGCGAGCGTCGGCCTGTAGTCGCCCAAATGCACCACCATGTCCCCCTCGCGTTTGAAGCCGGAGGTGGCATGGCGGCAGACGTCGTCGAAGACGCCAACCATCCCGACGGCCGGGGTTGGGTAGATCGCCCCCTGCTCCGTCTCGTTGAACAAGCTGACGTTCCCGCTCACTACCGGCGTCCCGAGCACCTCGCATGCCTCGACCAAACCGTCGACGGCCTCGGAGAGCCCGTAATAGCCATCGAGCTTCTCGGGGCTTCCGAAGTTCAAGCAGTCGGTAATCGCCACGGGCTCGGCACCGACGCACGAGAGGTTGCGGTATGCCTCGGCGACCGCCGCGGCGCCTCCGCCCCTCGGGTCGAGGTAGCAGTGGCGTCCACTGACATCCGTGGTTACCGCGAAACCGAGCTTCGTGCCTTTTATGCGCATCACGGCCGCGTCGGCGCCGGGGCGGACGACGGTGTCGGAGCCGACCTCGCTGTCGTACTGCTCGTAGACGGAGGATCGGGAGCAGAGGTTAGGATGGGCGAGCATGCGGAGCAGGACTTCATTGTAATCCTCGGGCACCAGGAGGTCGTCCGGGTCGAAGTTCTGCACCTCGTCGAGGTAGGCGGGACGGCGCACCTCGCGCTCGTAGACGGGGGCGTCGGCAAGGTACTGCGCGGGGACGGAACCGATGGTGTCGCCGTTGTCGAGGACCCGGAGATCCCCGTCGCTCGTCACCCTTCCGACGACTGCGGCGTCTAGCTCGTAGCGCCCGCAGATCTTCAGGACCTCCTCGGCCTTTTCGGGCTCTACGACGGCGAGCATCCGCTCCTGGGACTCGGAGATCACGACCTCCCACGCCTCCATGCCCTCTTCTCGAAGGGGGACCCTCTCGGCGTCGATCTCGATCCCGACCTCGCCCCTGGCCGCCATCTCGGAGGCGGACGAGGCGATGCCTGCCGCCCCTAGGTCCTGGAGCGCCACGAGCAGATCCCTCTCGAGGAGCCTCAAGGAGCACTCGATGAGCATCTTGCCGGCGAACGGGTCCCCGACCTGTACGTTGGAGCGCTTCGCCTCGGATTCCTCCGTGAGCTCGTCGGAGGCGAAGGTGGCCCCGTGGATGCCGTCGCGGCCGGTCTTGGCGCCGAAGAGGACGACGAGGTTCCCCTCCCCCGCCTCGGCCTTCGCCCGCACGACCTCGTCGGCGCGGATAATCCCGACGCACATCGCGTTCACGAGCGGGTTCCCCGAGTACGCGGGAGAGAACTCGACCTCTCCGCCGACCGTGGGGACGCCTATGGCGTTGCCGTACCCTCCGATACCCCGCACGACCTCGCGGAAGAGGTAGCGATTTCGTTCGTCGTCCAGCGGGCCGAACCGGAGGGCGTTCAGGAGCGCCACGGGACGCGCGCCCATCGCTATGACGTCGCGGATGATCCCACCGACCCCCGTCGCCGCCCCCTCGTAGGGCTCGACGGCGGAGGGGTGGTTGTGGCTCTCCATCTTGAACGCGAGCGCCCAGCCCTCGCCCACCTCTATAACACCAGCGTTCTCCCCCGGCCCCTGCAACACGCGCGGCCCCGTGTTCGGGAACCGCCTCAGCAACGGCCGCGAGTTCTTATAGCCACAGTGCTCGCTCCACATCACGGAGAACAGCGAAAGCTCCAGGTAGTTCGGCGCCCGGCCCATAAGCTCCAGGATGCGATCGTATTCGGAGTCCGAGAGCCCCAGAGAGGCATAAGTTTCCTGGATGCTCAAACCCGCGCTCCCGCCGCGGCGAGGACGGACTTGAAGACCCTCAGGCCCTCCTCCGAACCAAGGGCCGGATCCGAGACCCGCTCGGGATGCGGCATCAGGCCGACGACGTTGCGGGCCTCGTTGCAGATGCCCGCGATGTCGTTCGCGGACCCATTCGGGTTGTCGAGGTAGCGCAGGACGACCTGCCCCTCCTCCTCGAGCGTCCGTATCGTCCCCTCGTCGGCGTAGTAGTTCCCCTCGTTGTGGGCGACGGGCAGCGTGAGCTCCTCGCCGCCGTCGAACAACGTCGTCCAGGGCGTATCGGTCTTCTCGATGCGCGTCCTCACGCGCCTGCTCACGAAGCGCATCCCCGTGTTGCGTAGCAGCGCGCCGGGCAACAGGTGCGCCTCCAGAAGCACCTGAAAGCCGTTACACACCCCAAGGACCGGACCGCCACCCTTCGCGAACTCTTCTAGAGGGCCCATGACCTTCGAGAAGCGGGCGATGGCGCCAGGCCTCAGATAGTCACCATAAGAAAACCCTCCCGGCACCACGACCGCGTCGACCCCCTTCAGCTCGGGGTCGGCGTGCCAGAGCTCGACAGGAGTAGCGCCCGCCCGCTCGATGGCGTGCAGGGCGTCCCGGTCGCAGTTCGAGCCGGGGAAGACGGTAACGCCGATCCTCAAGAAACTACCTCCCACTCGTACTCCTCGGTCGACGGGTTGGCGAGGAGCCTCCTGCACATCCCCTCGACCTCCTCCGACGACTCGACCTCCATCTCGATGAGACGCCCGATATGGACCGTCTCCACGCCCCCGAAGCCCAGGGCTGGGAGGGCGCGCTTCACCGCCTCCCCCTGCGGATCGAGGATGCCCCGCTTGGGGCGTACGAGGACACGAACTTTCAAACCATCAGCCTTTCTAGAGCCTTCAGCCATCGGCCTTGGGTTTATTTAGATACGTCGTGCTACCCGGCATGGCGAGCGTAAGAGCGATCCTCGCCTCTTTATATATAGGGTCAGACGGCGTGCTATGGGCGGCCTCGCGTTCTAGCCCAGAGCTGAAATGCCAGAAACCATTCATTCCATCGTCCCCATCGGTCCCATCCTCGTCACGCGGCGGAGCATCTCCTCGTAGGCCTCCTCGACGCCGCCCATGTCGCGCCGGAAGCGATCCTTGTCCAGTTTCTCGCCGCTAGCCTTGTCCCAAAAGCGGCAGGTGTCCGGGCTGATCTCATCGGCCAGCATCAACTCGCCGTTTTCGTCGCGCCCGATCTCTATCTTGAAGTCCACGAGCAAGACGCCCTTCTCGTCGAAGAACGGGTAGAGCAAGTCGTTGACCTCCAGCCCGATCTCCTCGCAGCGCTTGAGGTCCTCGTCGGGCACCCCGACCTCACGGAAGTGGTACCAGTTGAACAGCGGGTCGCCGAGCTCATCACTTTTGTAACACATCTCGACGATCGTGGCCTTGAGAGGCGTCCCCTCCTCGTAACCGAGGCGCTTCGCGAGCGAGCCGGCCGCTACGTTACGCACGATGACCTCGACGGGGAGCATCTCCAGCTTCTTCGTCTTGATCGTCTCGTCGTCGACCTGCTCGATAAAGTGGCTCTGCACTTTGCGGCTCTTCAGGAACTTGAAGAGCGCCGCGCTCATCGTCGCGTTCGTTCGCCCCTTACCCACCCAGGAGCCGCGCTTTTGCGCGTTGAACGCGGTCGCATCGTCCTTGTAGCGGTGGAGGAGGACGCCCTCCTCGTCCGTCGTGAAGATCCTCTTCGCCTTGCCCTCGTAGACAAGCTGCTCAGCCATTCTCCAACCTCTTCTTCAGATCCTCGACCCGCTCGAAGACGGTACCGACGTTTCTAAGGGCGTGTCCCGGATCCAACAGGGCGCCTAGCCCGTCGCCGAGCCGCTCCCGTACCTCCGGCTTACCCTCCAGAAGATCACGAAAACCACCCTCGCCATCCCAGGCCCTGAGCGCCGAGTCCTGAACGATGGCGTAAGCGTCGTCGCGGGACATCCCGCTCTCCACGAGGGCGAGCAGGACGCGCCCCGAGTACACGATGCCGCCGCCGATGTTCAGGTTCTCGCGCATACGCTCCTCGTTCACCGTCAGCCCGTCGAGGACACGGCGGGCGGTGCGGAGCATGTAGTGGGCGACGGTCGTCGCGTCGGGGAGGACGACCCGCTCGGCGGAGGAGTGGCTTATGTCCCGCTCCTGCCACAGGGCGTTGTTCTCGAAGCCCACCGAAGCGTAGCCCCGGAGGAGGCGGGCCATCCCCGTCAGGCGCTCAGAGAGGATCGGGTTCCTCTTGTGCGGCATCGCCGAAGAGCCCTTCTGTCCCCTGCCGAACGGCTCCTGAAGCTCCCGGATCTCGGTTCGCTGCGCCCCCCGGACCTCCACCGCAATCTTCTCCAGCGTCGAGCCCATGATGGCTAGAACGGAGAGCACCTCGGCGTGGCGGTCGCGCTGTATCACCTGCGTGGACGCCTCGGCGGGCTCGATGCCGAGTTCCTCGCAGGCCAGTGCCTCCACCTTCGGGTCCACGTTCGCATAGACGCCGACGGCGCCGGAGATCTTGCCGACGGAAGCCATCCTTCGAGCGTGCTCCAGCCGATCGAGGTTTCGCTCCATCTCGAAGGCCCACACCGCGCACTTGTGCCCGAAGACCATCGGCTCCGCGTGCACCCCATGCGTCCGCCCCACCATCACCGTCTCGCGGTGGCGCATCGCCATCTCCACGAGGAGAATCGCGAGCGCCCTCGCCTCATCAAGGACGAGCCCGAGGGCATCCCGAAGACGCAAGGCCCCCGCCGTGTCTACGACGTCCGACGAGGTCAGGCCGAAGTGGAAGTGGCGGGCGGCGTTCGCGCCGCCCTTGCGCGCAACCTCCTCGTTCACCGTCGTGACGAAGGCGATAACGTCGTGGTTCGTCTCTTTCTCGACCTCGTCGATTCGTTCGACCGTGAAACCCGCCTTCTCGGCGAGCTCGTCGACCTCCGACTCCGGGATCTGACCAAGACGCGCCCGGGCGCGGCAGACGGCGAGCTCCACCGCAAGCCACGAGCGGAACTTCGCCTCTTCGGTCCATACTGCACCCATCTCGGGGAGCGTGTAGCGTCCTATCATCTAACCCTCCAGCTTCTGGGCCAGATCCCCGTCGGAGAGCGACAGGATCTGGGCGGCGAGTACGGCGGCGTTGGCGGCCCCGTCGATGGCTACGGTAGCTACCGGGACGCCCGCCGGCATCTGCACGGTCGAGAGGAGGGAATCGAGGCCGCCTAAAGTGCCGCTGGAGATCGGTATCCCTATGACGGGCAGCAAGGTACGGGCGGCGACCGCAGCGGCGAGCCCACTGGCGAGGCCAGCTCCGCAGATAATGACCTTGAGGCCACGCTCGCGCGCGGTGCCGGCGTACTCGGAGACGTCCTCGGGGTTGCGGTAGGGGCTCATGACGTGAAGCTCGTGCTCTATGCCGAACGCGTCGAGCCTGGCGGTGCACTTTTCCAGGACCGGCAGGTCCGACTCGCTGCCGACGAGTATTCCAACGGGCGGGGTCACAGCTCTTCCATCTCCATCGCTTCAAGGGCTATATCGGTGCGGTACTGCATCCCGGGGAACCGGATGATCTCCACGGCGGCGTAGGCTCGCGCCCGCGCCTCCATGACCGAAGGTCCCGTCCCCACTACGTTCAGGACGCGCCCGCCGGCGGTGTAAAAGGCCCCGTTCTCCTCGCGGACTGCCGCGTGGTAGACGCGTACCCCCGCGAGGTCTCGCACCTCGTCGAGACCGGTTATTTCATCGCCCTCGGAGGACGACTCCGGGTAGCCCTCGGAGGCGAGAACGACGCATACGGTCTTCTCGTTCGACCACGTGACCTCGCGTCTGCGGAGATCATCCTCTGTGCAGGCGAGCAGAAGCTCCAGCAGGTCCGACTCGAACCGGGGGAGAAGAGCCTGCGTCTCCGGGTCCCCGAAGCGGCAGTTGAACTCCAGCGCCTTCGGGCCGTCCTCGGTGATCATGACGCCCGCGTAAAGGAGCCCCGTGTAGGGGACGCCGATAAGCGCGAGCTGGCGGACCGTGGGGGTGATGATCTCCTCGAGTATCCGCGCGTAGGTGGAAGGCTCCATCCACATCGTCGGAGAGTAAGCCCCCATCCCGCCGGTATTCGGTCCCTCGTCCCCGTCCCCGAGGCGCTTGTAGTCCTGCGCGGGGACGAACGGCAGGATGTCCCTCCCGTCGGTGAGCGCGAAGACGGAGGCCTCACGACCCTCGAGGTGCTCCTCGATCAGGACCCTCTCACCCGCCGCCCCGAAAGCTCCCCGAAACGCGGCCCGTACCGCGTCCTCGGCCTCGTCCAACGAATGCGCGACGACGACCCCCTTGCCGGCCGCGATCCCGTCGACCTTGACGACGACAGGGTAATCGCGCTGCGAGCGGAGGTAGCGAAGCGCCGATTCCTCGCGGTCGAAGGCCTCGAATTTGGCGGTCGGGACGCCGGCGTGGCGCATGACCTCCTTGGCGAAGACCTTCGAGCCCTCGAGGCGCGCGGCGGCGCGGGAGGGACCGAAGATCTTTAGCCCAGCCTCCCAGAAGCACTCTGCAATGCCTCCTATAAGAGGCGACTCGGGTCCGACGACCGTCAGGTCTATCCCCATCGTTCTCGCGTAGTTTCTCAGCGCGATCAGGTCGTCCGCCGGGATGTCCACGGTCTCGGCGATCCGGGAGATCCCGGGGTTGCCGGGGGCGGCGAAGACCTCCGGGTGCAGGGGGCTCGCGGCGATGGCCTCGATCAGCGCGTGCTCGCGCGCCCCGCTACCGACGACGAGTACGCGCAACCTTTAGACCCTCGCGCTCTCTACGATAGCCTGGTCGCGCTCGGGGCCGACGCTCACCATGCGCGCCGGCACCCCGAGCCCCTGCTCCACGAACCGAACGAAGGAGCGCGCCTCCTCGGGCAAGTCCTCCATGTGCCGGCACCCGGAGACGTCCATATCCCAGCCGGGGAACGTCTCGTAGATGGGCTTCGCGTGGTGGAGGTCCGTCTGGCTCAGGGGATAATCCCGAACCTCCTTGCCGTCGATCTCGTACCCCACGCAGACCTTGATCTCATCGACGGACGAGAGCACGTCGAGCATCGTGATCGCGAACCCGGTTATGCCGTTCAACGAGGCCGAGAACTGGAGCGCGGGCAGGTCCATCCAGCCGCACCGGCGCGGCCTCCCCGTCGTCGTCCCGACCTCCCGGCCGACCCTCCGGAGCGTCTCCCCGACCTCGTCGAAGAGCTCCGTCGGGAACGGCCCGTCCCCGACGCGGGTGGAGTAGGCTTTCGTCACCCCGATCACCTCGTCCAGGGCCGACGGCGGTATGCCGGCCCCGACGCACGCCCCGCCGGCCGACGGGTTCGAGGAGGTCACGAACGGATAGGTGCCGAAGTCGTTATCCAGGAGCGTCGCCTGAGCCCCCTCAAGCAGTACCTCCTCCCCGCGATCGAGGGCCTCCCGAAGCATCCCGCCCGTGTCCATCATCATGGGCTCCAGGAGGTCGCAGAAGGAGAGGAGGTACTGAACGAGATCTTCGGGATCGAAGGGCTCCTCGCCGTAGACGTTCGTGAAGAGAGCGTTCTTCTCGCGCAGGGCGGCCTGAAGCTTCGTCCTCAGGATGCCCTCGTCGAAGATGTCCTGCACGCGGACGCCGACCCTGGCGACCTTGTCCTCGTAGGCCGGGCCGATGCCACGGTTCGTGGTGCCGATTTTGGCCTTGCCAAGCGCCTTCTCGCGGTGGCCGTCGAGGCGAACATGGTAAGGGAGGATAAGGTGGCTTCGGCCGTCCACCTTGAGGCGGCTCTTTACCTCGATGCCCCGCTTCTCTAGAGCCTCCACCTCCTCGGCCAGAACCTCCGGGTTCACCACTACCCCGTTGCCGATGGTGCAGATCACGCCCTCGCGCACCATACCTGAGGGGATAAGGTGGACCTTGAACTCCTCATTGCCCACGCGGATCGTGTGCCCCGCGTTGTTCCCACCGGAGTAGCGAGAAACGAAGCTGGCGTCGGCGGCGAGGGCGTCGCAGACGCGACCCTTCCCCTCGTCACCCCATGCGAGTCCCAACACGACCGTAGCACTCATATAACCGTCCTATCTCTTAGATGTTCGGGTAAGGGAGATCCGAGGCGGGTGCGTGCAACATTCATAGAAGCCTCACATCCTGACAGCACTAATGCAATGTAGCATAGAAGGGCGGCGGTTTGAAATTGCACGCTCGCCGAGCCCGTCGTGCTACTCGAAAAGTACGACGGGCTCGGCATAGTAGCGGACGCGGTTCCCCTCCAACGATTCCTCGACGAAGCCCCTGAGATCGGCGTTGCGCGCGGCGGTCTCGCCGTCTTCGAGGAGGGCGAGCGGGTAGCGGACGTTCAAGACACGCTCGGAGACGGGGAAGCGTGTGATACCGGCCGGCAGCACCTCTCCCCTGTCCACCACCTCCGCAAGCTCCCGGGGCGAGAAGCGCCTGTAGAAGAGCAACGCCTCCCCCGCCCCGAGCTCGATGCCCGCCTCCGGGTCGATCCTGCGTACGACGCCCCCCTTCGGGTAAACGCCTCCGAGGGACTTCAGCGCGCGGACGGAAGCGATGAGCCTCGCGTCCTTCGCCTGCGCGTACAAAACCCGACCGTCGTGGAAGCGTGCTTCGACGAGGCAGTTTTCGCCCGGCCTCTCCGCGGAGACCGCGACCACCGGGAGGCCGCGAAGGGCGGCTTCGAGGTTCTCGGCGGGGAGGAGATGTCCCCAACTTTCGGCCTTCTGGGGTAGGTCTATAATCTGGACGAGGGCGAGGCGAAAGCCGAGCTCGGTGAGGGCGCGCACCCGGTGGGCGCCGTCGAGGACAAGGTAACGGTCGCCGTAAGGGGCGACGATGACGGGGTTGCGCTGAACGGCCTCTCCTCGAATTCCTTCACGAACGCGTGCGAGACGCGCGGGGTCGTGGTCCTCGTGCAGGATGAGGCACGAGAGCTCGACGATGCGCAGGGCGCCCAGCGCCAGGGTTACACTCCCGCTCACAGGCCGACCGCGGAGGGTTTAGGGGTTGCCGCTCGAGCGGCCGAAGATGAAGTCGAGAAGCAGAAAGCCACCGAAGAAGAATATGGCGATGATCGCGAAGAACCCGATTACGCCCATGAGCAGGTACAGCGTGTCCAAAAGATCAAGCCTCCGCCACGTAAGGAGTCGGGACGGCCGGATTCGAACCGGCGACCACTCGGCCCCCAGCCGAGTGCGCTACCAGACTGCGCCACGTCCCGACGCGTCGCCCCCTAATATACCAGAAGGATGCTCGAAGTAAGCGGCAGTTGGGCCGTGCTATTATCGGCGGCGTGTCACGAGCGGCTATTTATATAAGGACCGAACCGGGGGGAGAACTCCCCTCCTACGAGGATCAAAAGGCCGCCCTCGAAGGGTATGCCGCGAGGGTGGGGCACGCGATCGTGGCGCGCTACGAGGACCTCGATGCCCCGGGCGCCTTCCTCTATCATCGCCCCGGCTTGAAGGAGGCTATCAGGAACATCAAAGAGGAGGAGGACTGGGAGGTACTCCTCGTCGCCCTCCCACGCTGCATCTCGGAGACCGAGACGGCGCTGCACGAGTTCGTCCACAAGTTCTCGCTGTACAACAACCGCGTCGAGTCGCCGGAGCGTGGCTGGGAGGATCTCCTCGCCGACATGAAAGCTTATAGGCGCGAGATGAGCCGCCGGTAGCGCGGCCTTCCGAGTATCGTTCCTTTTCTTTCCACACGCTCGCTAAACTGTCATGTAACATAAGGTAATGGGCGTTTTGATCACCTTTGCCGGGATACTCGTGTTGCTCGTTTCGCTGGCCGGAATCGCGTTGGGCCTGTTCATGGCGGTCGACCGGCACACCCGGGAGCCCGGTATCCTCTTTGCCCTGTGGTGGACACCGGCGCTCGCGATGGCGACCGGAATATTCATGCGCGACCCGGTAACGTTTTCCGTAGCGCTGATCTGCTTTGTCGTCGCGGGGGTAGCGATGTACTTCGAGCGTCGATCGGCCAGCAAATCCTCGAGCGGTCGGTGGGGTGCCGCGGATTCCGAGCGCACGACCTCGCGACGCATAAGAATCAGGGATAGGGAGAGCGACAAGACCGCGTCCTAGCCCGGTTTTCGAGCCTTCCAACCCCCAGCGGCGAACCCCCGGAGGCACCGCTATACTGTCGGGCGCCGTGGGGTCTTTGGAGGGGTGACGTGGCAAGAATCGAGTTTCGGGTCGAACGAGAGGTGTGCCGCTTCCTCGACCCCACCAGCAACTTCGAGCCGGTCGAGAAGGTCACCGAGATCCGGCGCGACGGGCTCACGGGTCGTTCGAGCCGTATCCTCGACATGGGCTTTTCGCCCGAGAAGCCGGATATCGAAGGCATGGTGGAGCGGTTCCGCTCGGGTTTCAACCCCTTCGCGCCGGACAAGCGCGACGAGGTCACGCCGAAGTTTCTCGAGGAGATCGAGGGCATCCCCGGTGGCCGTCTCGCGCGCGGCGAGGCGCTCGTCGTCCCGAACCTCTTCCCCTACGACCGTTACAGCGCCGTCACCGTACTCTCCGACGCAGACTTCGTCCCCCTGGACGGCTTCTCCCAACGTCTCCTCGTCGACGCCTTCGGGGCGGACATGGAGTACCTCCGGAGGGTCCGCGACCGGGACGGGGACGAGTGCCGACACTACAGCATCAACTGGAATTACATGCCGCTCGCCGGCGGCTCCCTGGTGCATCCGCACCATCAGCTTATCGCCTCCCCTTTCCCCACCAACTACCTCGGGGACGTGGAGAAGGGTCTCGCGGGGTACGGCGGGCGCTACTTTGGGGACCTCGTCGCGGCCGAGGAGGGCGGGGAGCGCTGGGTGGGACGCGAGGGCGGTATCTCCTGGCTTACCGGGTTTGCGCCGATGGGTCATGTCGACGTGCTCGGGGTATTCGCGGGGCGGGCCTCCCTCTTCGACCTGACGGACGAAGACTTCGAGGCGCTCTCGCGGTCGTTGTTGAGGATCTTCTCCTACCTCGACGCGGAGGGCTTCGCGAGCTTTAACTTCGCGCTCTACGGGCTGGAAGGCGCGGAGGGCTTCGAGGTACACTGCCGGCTCTCGCCGCGCTTTCTGCTCTCCAACGCCCTCGGGACCAGCGACATCAACTACTTCGAGATCTCGCACTCCGAGTCGCTGGCGTTCTTCTTCCCCGAGGCCGCGGCCGGAGCGTTGCGCCGCCACTTCGAGACCACGTAGCCCCCGGTAGAGAAAGGAAGGCGCGTTTGGCGCTCCTTAGAACAGTCCTGATCCTCATTATCGTCGTCATCCTGATGCATCTCGGTATTTCCTACCTCAGCGTGGACCCGACCCAGAATGGATTGACGAGCGGACTGGTCAGCCTCGCCCAACTCCTCGAAACCCCCGCACAAGCCATCCTCCAGGCGCTGCCCCTCTCCCCCGAACAGCAACAGAGCGTGAGCTCCGGCGGCCTCTACTTCGTGGGCTTCGCGGCCGTCGGCTTCTACTTCATCCTCTTTCTCCTGCTGGGGGTCGGACGAAGGTAGCGTAGAACCGTTTCACTACCCTGCCTATCCGCGCTATGCTTGTGCTTGAACATACGCGAGGACAGCTCTCTTCAGAAGAGGAGGCACGGATGACGCGGGCACGGTGGTTCGTTAGATTAGCGGCCGTTGTTGTTGGGCTCGCTAACCTCCTCGTGCTGGTCCATTTCTTCGGCGGCAACCCCGTTCTTCCGACGGGCGTGTCCTGGGAAGCTGTCTCCCTTCGCGGAGCCATCCCACCTATGTTCGCCGCAGTGCTCGCGGGCCTCGTAGCTTCGGAGGTCGCTCTCAGACGTTTAGATCGGCTGTCCGCGTTCGGACGCTTCGTTTTCTTCGAGAAGCTCTCTCACCTGCACGCCGGCGTAGTGGGGACGGTGTGCCTGGGCGGGGCGCTGATGGGTGTTCTGCTCGGCGCCATGCTTGTCCTCCAGGGCCCCCTGAGCAACACGGTACCGCTCGGAGCCTTAGAGCAGGCCGCGGTGGCGCTGCTGAGCACGAGCATCACGAGCTTCTACGGCGCCTTGGCCGGAGCCGTGCTGGGGGCGGTCGAGGGGTTACTGCTCGCCTCTCCCCTGGCGGCCATCCTCAAAAGGTTCGACTACCGAAATCCGTCACCGCAAAACGCGGCGTAAGCCAACGCAGTCAAAAGTCCAGTATCTCCGACACGCCTAGTAACTCGTCCACCGGGGCTTCTGCCAGCTCGGCAGCGGTGTGCGTGAGGTAAAAGTCCGCGTGGTACCAGCCCGACTCCTCCTTGTCCGCAGAATCTATGCCCGCTGCGGCGAGCCCTCGCAGGACGAACTCCCGCTCGCCGGCGTTCCCGAAGCGCCGCTGGGGGAAAGTGTGGGTGGATCGGCAGATCGTAGACGTCGTCGAAGTTCGCCTTGGTCTGCTTGTTGTGCTGAACATGGGGATTCGACAACGTTTCCGCACCTCCCGTGACGTGCCGGGCGCAGCGGGATCGTAGCATCGTACTTCTACGACGACCGGTATGTTCGATGCTACGCGAAAGCAAGAAGGTGAGGTTTTCCGGTCCCAAGTAGGATGGGCGCTATGGGTTCCCGTCGTATTCCGCCATGAACCGGCGGTCGATGTGGTTCTTCAGCTTCCATGCGAGGCGTCCATGCCACACCAGAGGACCGTATACGGCGAGGCCCGTGCCGTCGCCGAAGTTCAGGACGTAGAGGAAGCGCTTCTGCGGCTCGTACCCGCGCAGGGGCTCGTCGCGGAGGACGGCCTGGATGTTGTGGTAGAGGATGGGGCCCTGGCGGATGGCGAAGACGCCCAGCTTCGGGAGGCCCAGGCCCCGATAAGAGATTCCGTCTCCCCCACCGAGGATCCGGCCATCGGCCACGCTTCTCAAGGTACGGTCCACCCACAGGCCACCGCAGGGACCTACCGGAAGACCCGAGGCCCGGAATACGCCGCCGTTCGCCTCGATGCCGACGGCGAGCACCACGAGGTCGTACGGGAGTAGCCTCCCGTCGGCGGTCCGGGCACGGCCGGAGCCGTAGGAGACGACCTCGGTGTTCGTGAGGACACGAACGCCACGTCTTTCGAGGTACGCCTCGATGCTCCGGCGGGCACGGGCAGAAGCTCCCCCCAGCAGAGATCCGCTCCTCTCCGCCATGATGACCTCGCCCCCCCTGCCCTGTCTTTCGAGGAGGGCGAGAGCGTTGGCGGCGACCTCGCAACCGGCGGCCCCGCCCCCCACGACGAGCAGCTTCACGAACCGGTTGCTATCCCGGGCGTGTCGTAGGCGCCGGTTGACCTCCGCGGCGTTCTCGACGGGCTTCACGGGGAAGACGTCGTCGTTCCGTGTGGCTTCACGGGGGGTCGTGCTGCCCAGGCAGAACGAGACGGCGTCGTAAGGGACGGTGCGTCCGTCTTCGAGAACTAGGGCGCGGTCTTGCGGGTGAACCGTTCGGATGCGTCCCTCCACGAACGAGCCGCCCGCCTCGGCGAGCCGGCGGACATTTATGCGGTCCTCCTCCGGAGTGTAGACGCCGGAGACGACGCCGGTCGCCATACCAGAATAGTAGAGGTAAGGAGAGGGGTTGACGAGGGTGACCTCGAAGCCGCGCCGGGACAGGTCCGCGGTGCGGCGCAGCGTGTGGAGGTGGGCGTGTCCGCCGCCGGCGAGGACGATCTTGGGGCGTTGGGCGGCTCGTTCTCGGGCGGTCGTTGGCATGGACGATGTATACACCAAAGGGTGCAGGTGTACGCCATGCTTGTACGAGGAGTCCAGATGTAGCTTATACTTATATGGTTCATGGTGTCATCCACAAGTCAGGAGATATGGTGATCGAGTTCGCAAGGGTACGCTTCGTGCAGCGGTCGGAGAGGTATCCGTGGAGATTTTGGAGAATCCATGATCGAGTTTAAGAACGTAAGCAAGACCTATCCCGGCAGCACGAAGCCGGTTGTCGACGGTCTCTCCTTCGAGGTACTCGACGGGGAGATTTGTGTTCTGGTGGGCCCATCCGGCTGCGGCAAGACGACAAGCATGCGGATGATAAACCGTCTCATCGAGCCCTCTTCGGGGCAGATCCTCATAGACGGTGAGCCGAACACCGCGATGAGCGGGACGAAGCTGAGGCGCAAGATCGGCTACGCGATCCAGCAGATAGGCCTCTTCCCGCACCGCACCATCGCCGACAACATCGCGATCGTGCCGCAGCTTCTCGACTGGGACAAGTCCCGTATAAAAAGCAGGATCGAGGAGTTGTTGGAGCTCGTGGGGCTGGAGCCTGGGCAGTACCGGGGCCGCTATCCGGCGGAGCTCTCGGGCGGGCAGCAGCAGCGGGTCGGGGTGGCGCGGGCTCTGGCGGCGGACCCGCCCATCATGCTCATGGACGAGCCGTTCGGGGCGGTCGACCCGATCAACCGTAGCCGGCTGCAGGACGAGTTCTTGAGGATCCAGCAGGAGATCAGGAAGACCATCGTCTTCGTCACGCACGACATCGACGAGGCTATAAAGATGGGGGATCGGATCGCCATCCTCAAGGAAGGCGGCGTCCTCGCCCAGTACGATACGCCGGAGGAGATCCTCACAAACCCGGCCTCGAACTTCGTGAACGACTTTGTCGGCAAGGACAGGATCCTCAAGAGGCTTTCTCTCCTGCGTGTGGGCGACATGGACCTGGATCCCGCGAACGGCAACGGCGAGGGGCTGCCCACCCTCAGCGACCGTCTCACGGTGCGCGACGCCCTCTCGGAGCTTATGGGGGCCGGGGTAGGCCGGGGCGTCGTTCAGGGGGACGGCGACGAGCGCAGGCTGCTCACGATGGAGTCCATAGAAGCCCTGACGAAGGGTGCGCGTGCCTAGCGCGGGCGACCCTTCACAAGAAGGAGTCGTTGAGGGGGGCCTCGCGCTGCTGCAAGGGCTGGAGCTCGGCGAGCAGCCAACCGTGGATTGGGATTGGATCTCGCGCAACTTCGGCGACGAGATCCTGCCGGCGCTTATCGGTCACGTCTACCTCTCGTTCATCTCCGTCGCGATAGCCCTGGCGATCGCGCTGCCCGTTGGCATATTCGTCTCGCGCTACCGCAAGGCTTATCCGCCGGTGACGTTCGTAACGGGGCTGCTGTTCGCGATACCAAGCCTCGCGTTCTTCGCCTTGCTCGTCACGATACCGGGGGTCGGGGTCGGGCCGTTCCCGGTTATCGTCGCGCTGGTGGCCTACTCGCTGCTGGTCCTTATCCGCAACGTCGTCGCGGGCATAGATTCCGTGCCGGCCGAGACCATAGACGCCGCCCGCGGGATGGGGCTGACGAAGCGCCAGATCCTGTTTGGCGTCGAGATCCCGCTCGCCCTCCCCGTGATCGTCGCGGGCATACGCATCGCCACGGTGACGATCATCGGGATCGCCACCATCGGCGCGTATATTGCCGCCGGCGGCCTCGGCGTCCTGATCTTCCAGGGGATCTCGCAGGACTTCCCCACCAAGATCATCGTCGGCGCGGCCCTGGCAACGTTGCTCGCCATCCTCGCTGACGTGACGCTCTTGAGGTTCCAGCGGCTCTTCAGCCCCTGGACCCGCCGCGCGGGGAGGGCCTAAACCGTGAACGGCATATTAGAGGTACTACGCCGCGGAGGCTTCGGCCAGCTCCTGCTCACGCACATTGAGCTCTCCGTGCTGGCGTTGCTTATCGGGATCGCGATCGCGATCCCCGTCGCGCTTGCGGTGAACCGTTCGCCGTTCTGGTCGGCGGTGGCGATCAACATAGGCAACATAGGCCGATCTGTCCCGTCGTTGGCGATCCTGGCTTTCGCTCTGCCCATTTTCGGGCTCGGGTTCGTCCCGTCGCTCGTCGCGCTCGCGGCGCTGGCGATACCCCCGATCCTCATCAACGCCTCGACGGGGCTCAGGCAGGTCGATCCGAAGATCGTGGACGCGGCGCGCGGGATGGGGCTCTCTGGGCGCCAGATCTTGACGGGGGTGCAGATCCCGATAGCCGCCCCCATCATCTTCGCCGGTATCCGCACGGCCGCCGTACAGGTGGTCGCGAGCGCGACTTTGGCGACGTTTATCGGCGGCGGTGGCCTGGGGGACCTGATCGTGGAGGGCTTTCAGCGCAACGACATCTACATCCAGCTCGCGGGCGCCCTCTCCGTGGCGGTACTCGCCATCATCACCGAGCTCGGTTTCGGCTTCCTGGAGAGGGCCTTTACCCCCAAGGGGTTGAAGGTCGCCCGTAAGCGGCGCGGCAAGTAAACAAGCAAACAAGAGAGAAGGAGAAACACATGCAGAGAAGTGGGACTATTCGCGCGGTGATGGCCGTGGCCCTCGCCCTGATGCTCACCATCGGCCTTGCGGCGTGCGGCAACTCCGGGGGCGGCGGAGGCCAGGGTGGCGGAGAAGGCGGGGGCAACCCGGACGGGCCGAAGGTTGTAGTCGGCTCGAAAAACTTCACCGAGCAGTTTATCCTCGGCGAGCTCTACGCCCAGGCACTGCAGGCCAAGGGCTTCAACGTCGAGAAGAACCTCAACCTCGGGAGCGAGCAGATCGCCGACCGGGCGCTGCAGAGCGGCCAGATAGACATGTACCCCGAGTACACCGGCACGGCGCTCGTATCGACGCTCAAGGACAAGGAGCCCGCCCCCGACACCCCGGAGGCGACCTACGAGCGGGCCAAGGAGCTGTACGCCCAGCGCGACCCCGCCAACACCATGCTCACCCCGGCGGACTTCAACAACAGTTACGGCATAGTCGTCGTCAAGGAAGTCGCCGAGCGTGAGGGCCTCAAGACCCTCGATGACCTCGCCGAGGCCTCGCCGAACCTCCGCTTCGCCACCTACTCCGAGTTCCAGAACCGCGAGGACGGCTTCCCGAACCTCAAGAAGCAGTACCCGGCCTTCGACTTCAAGGACGAGAGGGTCGTCAACGACCTCGGGCTGCGCTACAAGGGC
>JADDPY010000515.1:0-2619 GCA_016781635.1 Rubrobacter sp. | reverse complement strand
CCCCGTCTTCCGCAGCGAGGTCATCGAGAAGAACCCCGAGATCGAGGAGATCACGAACTCCGTCTCCGAGAGCCTCGACCTGACCACGATGCAGCAGCTCAACGCCGCCGTGGATATCGAGAAGCAAGACCCCGCCGACGTCGCGAAGGAGCACCTCGAAAAGAGCGGCCTCCTCGAGAAGTAGGCGAAGATCAGAACCGTTTACAGGGGCCCTCCGGGGCCCCTTTTTCGTGCCCGGACTTCCCGGGCGCGTTCTCGTAGAATAGCCTCATGACCGCGATCGTGAAGATAAAGCCCGAGGTACTCACCGCGCACAGGATGCGCATGGAGATGAGGAACCTCGAGGACGAGGACATCGAGAACACCATCCGGATGAAGGGATGGGCGTGGGTGTTGGCCCGCAAAAGCTGGGTGTACGCCGGCGAGCCGGACTTCATCTACCGCCAGCTCCGCGAGGTGGTCGTGGGCCTTCCGGACATGGCCTTCGACGAGGCAGGGATCGAGGAGAGCGTACGCACGGTCCTCGAAAAGGCCCGCGACGACGAGCAGCGCGAAGAGGGACGCGAGCTACTCCGCCAGGCCCTGGAGAAGACCGGCCAGCTCGAGCAGGCCGAGAGGCTTCTCTAGGCTTCTGCGGTCTCCCCTGTTTAGCCCTGTCCCCTGAGGAACGGCAGCTTGTCGTAGGTGACGAAGTTGTTGAAGTCCGGGTAGAACTCGCTCGTGGTTACCGGCCTGCGGGAGAAGGAGGCCAGGGGCTGGCTCTCGTTCTTCCCCGGCTCGTGCAGCCAGACCTTGACGGTCTCCTCGTCGAACTCGATCACGTTGTAGGACGGTGGCATTACGCCCCTGACGCGCATGCTCGACGCCGTGCCGGAGTGCACGATCCTCACCCCCGCGATGCTCCAGACGTAGGGGACGTGGCGGTGTCCCGACAGGACCATGTCGACCTTTAGCTCGCGTAGGATCGCCATCACGTCGCCCGCGTCGCGCAGGTTGTTCACGTCGCGGCCCGTTCCGGGGACGGCGAGGATGTGATGGTGGATCATCAATATCCTCGGCCCCTTCTCCCAGCCGCGAAACTCGGAGTCGAGCCAGGCGTAGTGTTCCCGACCGACCTCCCCCTCGTCGAGGTCCGGCTTCGTGGAGTCGAGGGTCACCACCTTCGCCTCGCCCTCGGGGACCGAGATCGTCTCGGACCTCTCACGCATCCCAAAGAACTCCTCGAAGTGACGGTACCCGACGTTCTTCGCGTCGTGGTTGCCCATCGCGTAGATCACGTTCGGGCATTCGAGGCGGTCCAGGTAGCCCTTTGCCTCCTCGAACTCCCACCGGTAGCCCTCCATGGTGAGGTCTCCCACTATCGCCACGAGATCGGGCGCAAGCTCGTTCGTCTCCTCGATCGCGGCGGAGAGAAGGTCCGGCCTGAAGAGCCCCGCCCCGACGTGGATATCAGACATCTGTACTATGCGCATCTTCCGAGCCTCCCCCGGTAGCGTTCTCTCCCGTGCGGGGACATTATGCCCCCTGGCGCTCGATAAAGGCGGCGAGGACGCCGTGCCCGGTGGTCCGGTGCGCGGCGCCCCCGCTCGAAGGCGCGTGAGTTACCTTCGGGCGCTACTGCTGGGCGAGGACCTCCTGAAGGCTCGCCTCGTCAGTTATAACGGCGCCGTCGGGGATCACGGTACCGGCCGGGATGGTGAAGGAAAGCTCCTCGCCCTCCTCGACGGCGGGGCCGGCGATCACGGCCTCCTCCCCGATCTGGACGCCATCCTCGACGATGGCGCGGAAGACGACCGCTCGATCCTCGGCGGTGACCCCGCTGCCCATACGCAGGGGACCGTGGAAGACGGTGTCGTCCCTGGCGGTCAGATCGCTCTGGATCTGTATCTCGGTCTCCTCCAGGGCGTGGAAGGTCACCCTGTCGTCGATGCTGGCGTTGGCGCCTATGATTATCGGGGAACCCTCGTCGGCCCGGATCGCCGTTCTCTGGCCGACCTCGGAGTTCGGACCGAGCTGGACGTCGCCGACTAACCTGACGAACTCCTGGAGTACGGCCGGCTCCGCAACCTGGGGCTCGGCCCTCTGGTTGAACCCGGTTTCGGGATTGGGACCGGTGGTGCCCACGACCGCCTCGTAGCCGTCGTTCTCGTACAACTCTATGTAACTCTCGGCGAATTCCGCATTGACGTCCAAGACGCCCTGACGGAACTCCTCCGTGGCTGGTTCGGCCTCGGGCAACGCATCGGCCTGGGCCTGCGTGGTGATCTGCTCCCCCGCGCCCACGAGCCTGTTCTCCGGTATGGTCACGTTCTGGACCGTCGCGCCATGCAGTATGAAGGCCCCGTTCTCCAGCGTCGAGTTTATGACCTCGGCGTTGAACCCGACGAAGGCGAAGTCGCCGACCTGGGAGTCTCTGATGATGGCGTGGTGAGCGAGGCTGGTGCGGTCGCCGATCGTCGAGCCGTTGTCCAGCGCGCGCACGAGGACGTTGTCCTGAGCGTTGGTCTCGCTGCCGATCTCCACCCTCTGATCGGGGGCGGCGCGCAGGATGGTGTTGGAGGCGACGAAGCTTCTCTCCCCTATCAACACGTCCCCAAAGATCTCCGTCAGAGGAGCCAC
>JADDPY010000375.1 GCA_016781635.1 Rubrobacter sp. | reverse complement strand
CGCGCCCTCTCCCACGCCCGCGGTAGGGCCACCCGGTCGCGTTCGCCCCGGCTATCTCCCTGCCGGCCGTCACGACGAGCCCGACGACCTTGCCGTCGAAGTAGGGTCTCTGGTCCCGGCTCAGAAACTGCGCGAAGTCCAGCGCGTTCTTTGTTGCCCCCGCGAGCGTCTCATGGTAAGCGGCCGTGGTGAGGGTGGCTGCGTCGGAGCCGCGCATCCCTCGACGAGCCGCCGCGCACCGTCGCCGTACTCCGCGAGCGGCTTCCCCACTCGTACATCAAGTGCTCCAAGGACGTCAACATGAGCTACCCGGGGGCGAGGATGGCGAGAAGGACGGAGACGGTGACGACGGAGATCGAGGTGGAGACGAGGATGGCGCTTGAGGTCCGTTCGACGTAGGTGTCGTATTGGCGGGCGACGATAAATACGTTGGCGGCGATAGGGAGGGCGACGCCCAGGGTGGAGGCCGTCGCCCAGAGTGGGTCGACGTCGAAAACGACGGTAGCCGCGAGCCAGAGGGCGGCCGGGTGGACGAAGAGTTTGAGGAAGGTCATGTAGGAGACCTCGGCCGCGCCCGAGACGGATCTCCCCGCGAGGGTGGCCCCGAGGGCGAAGAGTGCGCAAGGCCCCGTCGCGGCGGCCAGCAGGTCCAGGAAGCCGGCGATGGGACCCGGCAGTTCTTCGGGGCCGACCGCCGAGAACAATAACCCCGCGAAGATCGAGACGATGATGGGGTTGCGGGTGAGGGCGGCGAGGGTCGAGCCGACGTTCCCGAGGGTGCTGCCCCCCGCGCCCTTGCCGCCCATGATGATCGCCATCGCGATCGGGATGAGGAGCACGCCGTCGACGATGAGCCCCACGACTATAGGAAGCGCGGCCTCTTTCCCGAGGGCCGTGGAGATCAGGGGTATCCCCATGTATCCGGTGTTCGGGAGGACCGCCGCCAGCCCCAGCACCGCTGCCTCTCCCTTCCCGACCCCGAAAAAGGTTCTGCCGCCCAGGGCAGCCAATCCGAAGAGCACGAGGCTCGTGCAAGAGTAGGCCAGGACGAACGGTAAGTTCAGGACCTCCCCGATCGGCGAGGACGACATCAGGGAGAAGAGGAAGGCCGGCAGGGCAAAGTAGAAGACAAAGGAGTTCAAGCCCGCCGCGCTCTGAGCGTCCAGGACCTTGAAGCGTGCCGCCCCGTAGCCGCAGAAGATCAGGGCGAAGAAAGGCAGCACGGTGTCGAGGATCGTAGCCATCAGCTTTTAGCCGCCTGCGGTCAGCCCACACGCGTCGCGACGACCGCTACCGGACGGATGTAGCGCTGCTCCACGGGCATGCTCGGCGTCTTCGAGGGAAAGGACTCTGCGTGAAACGAAAAGGTTCCCGCTGATAGCCGACGGCCGGAAGCTAACCGCTCTAAACGACCCGAATACCGAGCTCTTCGACGACCTCGCCGACGACCTCGGCCGTCTCCCCGCGCTCCCGGAGGGCGCGGACGAAGCGCTGGGCCTCATCGGGCGGGGCCGAGACGAGGAGGCCGCCGCTCGTTTGTGGGTCGTAGAGCGGGAGGAGGGCGTCTTCGTCCAAGCCGTCGGCGGTGACGTA
>JADDPY010000680.1 GCA_016781635.1 Rubrobacter sp. | reverse complement strand
CATCCTGGCGCCGCGCAACCTCACGGTCGGGAGCATCGTGGAGAGTGGCCCGGACGCCGACGTGGATGTCGGCAACGCGCTGCCTTTGAACAGGATCCCGGTGGGTACCGTGATCCACAACGTCGAGCTCGAGCCAGGGCGTGGCGCTCAGATGGCGCGTAGTGCTGGCACGAGTGCCCAGCTTACGGCGCGCGAGGGCGCTTACGTGACGTTGCGGCTTCCCTCCGGGGAGCGGCGCAGGGTGCGAAGCGAGTGTCGGGCGACCGTAGGTGTGGTCGGAAACCAGTCGCACCAGAACGTGCGCTGGGGTAAAGCCGGACGTAAGCGTCACCTCGGCATCAGGCCGACGGTGCGTGGTACCGTCATGAACCCGGTCGACCACCCGCACGGCGGTGGCGAGGGCAAGTCGACGTCGGGCCGGGCCCCGGTCAGCCCGACGGGCAAGCTCGCGCAGGGCTCGCCCACCAGGAAGAAGCACAAGCAGTCGGACGCCTTGATCGTCCGGAGGCGTCGTAAGGGAAGGAGGCGCTAGGCGATGACCAGATCGTCCAAGAAGGCGCCGTTCGTGGAGGAGCGCTTGATGGAGCGCATCCTCCGGATGAACGAGAACAGCGAGCGGCGGATGCTCAAGACTTGGAGCCGGGCGAGCGTGATCTACCCGGAGTTTGTCGGCCATACCGTCGCGGTACACGACGGGCGCAAGCATGTGCCCGTGTTCTGCACGGAGAGCATGGTCGGCCACAGGCTCGGCGAGTTCGCTCCAACCCGTACGTTCCGGACGCACGTAAAGAGCGACCGGTCCGCGAGGAGGCGCTAGCATGAAGGCCGTAGCCAAGTTCGTTAGGATAGCGCCGCGTAAGGCGCGCCTCGTGGCGGACGAGATCCGGGGTAAAAGTTACCCGGAAGCTCGTGCCGCCCTCATGTACACGAACAAGCGCGCCGCTGGGATTGTCGGTGGGGTCGTGAACAGTGCCGCCGCCAACGCGGAGCACAACTCGGACGCGAACCCGGACGAGCTCGTGGTCAGGACCGTAAAGATCGACGAGGGTCCGACCATCAAGCGCTTTCGTCCACGCGCCATGGGTCGGGCAACAATGATCCGCAAGCGGACCAGCCACATCACCGTGGAGTTGGAGGCCCCCGTGGGCGCCGCCGTTACGGTAGACACGCCCGAGGGCGAGGAGGACTAGTTTGGGTCAGAAAATACATCCGGAGGGCTTCAGGCTCGGGGTCAAGCGCAAGGGCGAGAAGGTCGACTTCAAGAGCAGCTGGTACTCCGACCGCGACTTCGCCGATCTGCTCGGCGAAGACCTGAAGGTCCGCGATCATATCGAGAAGAAGCTCAGGCGCGCGGGGATCGCGAACATCACGATCCGCAAGGCCGCCGAGCAGGGCGAGGTCGCCGTGGACATCTACACGGCCCGACCCGGCATCGTGATCGGCAAGGGTGGTAGCGAGGTGGACGCGCTCCGCAACGAGCTTCAGAACCTGACCAAGAAGAAGGTTCAGGTCAACGTGCGCGAGGTCTCGCGCCCCGAGCTCAACGCGCAGCTTGTCGCCGAGTCTATCGCCGAGCAGCTCGAGGGCAGGGCGGCGTTCCGCCGGACCATGAAGCGAGCGCTCCAGGGTTCGATGCGTTCGGGGGCCGAGGGCGTGCGGATTCGGTGCGGTGGACGTCTCGGCGGCATCGAGATGAGCCGCGAGGAGACCATCTCCGAAGGAAGGGTGCCGCTCCACACGCTGGACGCGGACATCGAGTACGGGTTCAAGGAAGCCAAGACCCAGATGGGCCAGATCGGCGTAAAGGTCTGGATCAACCACGGGGTCCACGAGGACGAGCTTTCGGGGGGGCGTTAAGCGATGCTGGTACCGAAGAAGCTCAAGTACAGGAAGCCTCACCGCGGCAGGATGCGCGGCCTCGCCAAGGGTGGGACCGAGATCGAGTTCGGCGAGTACGGGCTCCAGGCGCTCGAAGCGTCCTGGATCACCAACCGCCAGATCGAGGCCGCCCGTATCGCCATGACCAGGAAGATCAAGCGTGGCGGTAAGGTGTGGATCAACATCTTCCCGCACAAGCCGGTCACCAAGAAGCCGGCCGAGACCCGGATGGGGAGCGGCAAGGGTAGTCCCGAGGGCTACGTCGCCGTCGTCAAGCCGGGGCGCATGATGTTCGAGATGAGCGGGGTAGACGAGACGCTTGCGCGCGAAGCCATGATGCTCGCGGCGCAGAAGCTCCCGATAAAGACCCGCTTCGTGATCCGTGGAGGTGTGCAGTAGTGAAGGTCGCCGAGGTGCGGGAGCTCGGGGTCGAGGAGCTCGAGCGCCGCGTCGTAGAAACGCGGCGGGAGCTTTTCAACCTGCGCTTTCAGCACGCGACGGGGCAGTTGGAGAATACGGGACAGCTCAACGAGGTCAAGAAGAACATCGCTCGCCTCCTGACTGTCCTGAACAAGAAGCGGCGGGAGAACGCATAATGACCGAAGAAAGGGAGAATCAGCAGGAGGGGCAGACGACGGATCCCGTCGTCAACGAAGTCCCCCCCGGGGGAACCGTGGAAGGCGCAGAGACCGTAGAAGCGGGCCTGGATGTCGGCCTGGCCAAGGGCCCGGCGCTGGATCAGGACGAGGGTCCCATACAGGACCCCCGGTCGGACCGGAATACCCGTAAAGAGCGGGTTGGTCTGGTAATCAGCGATAAGGCCCAGAAGACCGTGACCGTCTCCGTGGAGACGCTCGTGAGGCACCCGAAGTACAAGAAGCGCGTCAGGAACTCCAAGAAGTTCATGGTGCATGACGAGGGTGATACGGCGCGTATCGGGGATACGGTCAGGATCATCGAGACGCGTCCGCTTTCGGCGAGGAAGCGGTGGCGTCTGGCGAACATCATCTCGAGGGCCGAGTAGTGATCCAGAACGAGACCAGGTTAAGGGTCGCCGACAACTCGGGGGCGAGGAGTATTCTCACCATCCGGGTGATGGGCGGCAGCCGGCGCAGGAACGCCGGCGTCGGAGACGTGATCGTCGCGACCGTGAAGGAGGCGGCGCCCGGCGGTAACGTCAAGAAAGGCGAAGTCGTCAAAGCGGTTGTCGTGCGGACAAAGAAAGAGACGCGTAGAGACGACGGATCGTACATCCGGTTCGGCGAGAACGCGGGCGTCATTATCAACAACGACGGCGCGCCGCGTGGGACCCGAATCTTCGGACCTGTCGCTCGCGAGCTCAGGGACAAGGGCTACACGAGGATAATCTCGCTCGCCCCGGAGGTTCTCTAACTTATGGGTTTGAAGGTGCGGCGCGGGGACACCGTCATGGTGATCTCCGGCAAGGAGAAGGGCAAGCGCGGTGAGATCGAGCGGGTCATCCCGGCGAAGAACCGGGTGGTCGTCGGCGGCGTCAACGTAAGGACGCGCCACGCGAGGCCGAGCCAGCAGAATCAGGAAGGCCTGTTCACGTTCGAGGCTCCCATAGACGCCTCGAACGTCATGCTTGTTGACGGAGACGGCAACCCCACGCGGGTCGGCTATCGCTTCGACGAGGCCGGGAAGAAGATCCGCGTGAGCAAGAAGTCCGGGAAGGATATCGACTAGATGGCGAGGATGAAGGACAAGTACCGGGAGGAGGTAGCCCCGGCGCTCAAGGACAAGTTCAATATCGAGAACGTGATGCGTATCCCGAAGATCGAGAAGGTCGTCGTCAACATGGGCGTCGGCGAGGCCGTGGCGAACAGCAAGGCCATGGACGGGGCGATAGCGGACCTCACCAAGATCACGGGCCAGAAGCCGCAGTTGAGGCGGGCTCGTAAGAGCATCGCCGGGTTCAAGATCCGTGAGGGGATGCCGGTCGGCGCCAGGGTCACCTTGCGCGGCGAGATGATGTGGGAGTTTCTCGACCGGCTCATCTCGATCGCGTTGCCGCGCGTAAGGGACTTCCGTGGGGTTAGCCCCACGGGTTTCGACGGGCGTGGAAACTACGCGCTGGGCCTCAGGGAGCAGTTGATCTTCCCGGAGATCAGCTACGACGACGTGGACGCTACGCGCGGCCTAGACGTCGCGGTCGTAACGACGGCGGAGACCGACGATGAGGCACGGGAGCTCTTGCGGCTCCTCGGCATGCCGTTCCGAACGAGCTAGGAGCGTAACGAGATGACCAGGAAAGCGTTGTTGGTCAAGCAGGGAAAGCAGCAGAAGTTCGAGGTGAGGGAGTACAGTCGGTGCCAGCGGTGCGGCCGTTCGCGCGGGTACTACCGGAAGTTCGGGGTTTGCAGGATCTGCTTGAGAGAGTTGGCGCACGAGGGCAAGATCCCGGGCGTCACGAAGGCAAGTTGGTAGGTTAGAGATGAGCGTAAACGATCCAATAGCGGACTTCCTTACCCGCATCCGGAACGCGCACATGGCCCGTCACGACAGGGTCGTGATGCCGCACTCGAAGATGAAGACGGAGGTGGCCCGCATCCTCAAGGAGCAGGGCTACGTCAGCGACTTCTCCGAGAAGGGCGCGGGCGCCGAGAAGAAGCTCACAGTCGAGCTCAAGTACGGTCCCGACGGGCGGCGCGCGATCACGGGCCTCCGGCGTATGAGCCGGCCGGGTAGGCGTGTGTACCGCAAGCAGACGAACATTCCTCGTGTCCTCGACGGGCTCGGGGTGGCGATCCTCTCGACCTCGCGGGGGATTCTCACCGATCACGAGGCCCGCAGGGCCGGCATCGGTGGCGAAGTCCTCTGCTTCGTGTATTAGGGGGTGATGATCAGTGTCTAGAATTGGTAGGGCGCCGGTAACGGTGCCGAACGGCGTGGAGGTAAACCTCTCGGACAGGGCCATCGGGGTCCGCGGTCCGAAGGGCGAGATCGTGGTGCCCGTCGGGCGCGGCGTCTCGGTGCGGCAGGAAGACGGCAGCCTCATGGTGGACCGCGAGTCTGACTCCCCGGATCACCGGGCGATGCACGGGCTGACGCGCTCCCTACTCCAGAACGCCGTAACGGGCGTGACGGACGGGTTCGCGCGGACGCTCCAGATACAGGGCGTCGGTTACAGGGGTGCGCTGCAGGGGCGCGACATCAACCTGCAGGTCGGCTACTCGCACCCCGTCGTGGTGGCCCCTCGCGAAGGTATAGACTTCGAGATGCCAAACCCGACGACGATCATAGTGCGCGGCATAGACAAGCAGCGGGTAGGCCAGCAGGCGGCGGAGATCCGCAAGGTCCGACCGCCGGAGCCCTATAAAGGCAAAGGCATCCGCTACAGCGACGAGCAGGTCCGGCGCAAGGTCGGCAAGGCCGGATAAGGGGAGCGTAGAGATATGGCGGTTACGGAGGCCAAGAGGGCCCAGAAGAATAGGCGCCGGGCGAGAATCCGGCGCAAGATCACCGGCACGGTGGAGCGTCCACGGCTCTCCGTCTACCGGTCGAACATACACATCTACGCCCAGCTCGTGGATGACATGGAAGGGCGTACGCTTGCTGCGGCTGACTCTCGCGAGGTCGAGGGGGCCGAGAACCGCAGGGAAGCGGCCCGAAGGGTCGGGGAGCTCATCGCAAGTCGGGCCTCCGAAGCAGGCATAGATAACGCGGTTTTCGACCGCGGTGGAAACAAGTACCACGGCCGTGTCGCGGCTCTCGCAGAGGGCGCGCGCGACAACGGCCTGAAAGTCTAGGAGGAAACTAGTTTTGGGACGACCGAGAAGCGGAGGCCCCGGCGGCGGTAGAGGACCGGGCGGTCCTGGAGCTCCCGGTGGTAGAGGACCGGGCGGCCCCGGGGGCCCTGGAGGCCCCGGTGGTAGGGGCGGTGGCCCGGGCGGCAGAGGCGGCGGCCCCGGTGGTAGGGGTGGCGGTCCTGGTGGCAGAGGCGGCGGTCAGGGCGGTAGGGGCGGCGGTCGCGGTCGCGACAGGGACAACGAGTTCCAGGATCGCGTCGTGGAGATTCGGCGTGTCTCCAAGGTCGTCAAGGGCGGGCGGCGCTTCAACTTCAGCGCGCTGGTCGTGGTAGGCGACGGCAAGGGGCGGGTCGGTGCGGGCCTCGGTAAGGCGAACACCGTTCCGGCGGCGATCGCGAAGGGCCAGGACAAGGCCAAGCGCGAGATGTTCCAGGTGCCGATGCGCAACACGACGATCCCGCACGAGGTTCTGGGCAAGTTCCTGAGCTCGACGGTGATGCTCAAGCCGGCCTCCGAGGGTACGGGGGTTATCGCGGGCGGCGGCGTCCGTGCGGTGCTGGAGCTTGCGGGTGTCAGGGACGTCCTAACGAAGGCCCTGGGTTCGACCACCTCGGTCAACCTCGTAAGGGCCACGGTCGAGGGCCTCAGATCGCTACGCTCCAAGGCGACCATCGAGCAGACTAGAGGGGTGAAGATCACCATATGAGCCCTCTAAAGGTTACGCAGATGAAGAGCGTCATTGGCTCCCTCGAGGGCCACAAGAGGACGATTCGGGCGCTGGGCCTCAAGCGCATCCGGGACTCCCGGGTGCACGGGGATACTCCGCAGATACGCGGTATGATCCAGAAGGTACAGCACCTGGTCCGCGTTGAGGAGGTGGACGAGTAGTGAGGCTGAACGAGTTATCTCCGGCCCCGGGCTCGACGAGGGAGCGCAAGCGCCTCGGCAGGGGCAAGGGTACGGGACAGGGCAAGACAGGCGGTCGCGGACACGGGGGCGCGGGTTCACGCTCGGGATCTTCGGTTTACTCCGCATACGAGGGCGGACAGATGCCCCTTCAGCGCCGCCTTCCACGGCTCAAGGGGATGGCCCGCGGGCGTCACACCACGGCGCGTCCTACCGTTTACGCGCCGATCAACCTCTCCGAGCTCGCCGAGCTTGAGGGCGACAGCTTCGGCGTCGAGGAGTTGAAGGCGGCCGGGCTGTTGAGGAAGAAGGTCGGCTTGGTCAAGATCCTCGGTGACGGGGAGCTCGGTCGGGCTGTTACGGTTCGGGCGCACGCCTTCTCCGGCACGGCGCGGGAGAAGATAGAGGCCGCCGGCGGGAGCGTCGAGATACTGGAGCGT
>JADDPY010000066.1 GCA_016781635.1 Rubrobacter sp. | reverse complement strand
AAGCAACCATGGAACAAGTGACAACAGCAACGATTACTGCGTACCAGGAAGATTTCGCGCGACGTTGTTCACCCGGGACTGTC
The DNA here is from genome assembly GCA_016781635.1 of Rubrobacter sp. GTDB lineage: Bacteria > Actinomycetota > Rubrobacteria > Rubrobacterales > Rubrobacteraceae > Rubrobacter_F. The sequence continues at coordinate 1,586 of JADDPY010000066.1, read as the reverse complement.
GCCAACGGGCTTACCGTCATCCGGTCTTTCTGCCGTTGGGCGATCCGGGCTGGGTATCGAGCGGATGACCCTACCTTAAGCATCGAGTGGCCGCGTCGGACAAAGCCCGCTCCGCGCGCATTGAAACTGGGCGAGCTGCGCAAGCTCTTTGAGGCATTGTCGAGCTACAGCCAGCTCAGCCCACTCCATGAATTCATGCTACGCCGCAATCGTCGCGCCATCTTCTTGATGCTCTTCGCTGGACTCCGCATCAGTGAAGTAGCTGCATTGCGTTGGCGTGACGTCGATCTTGAGGGAGCATCCTTATTGGTGCGGCAGGGCAAGGGCGGCAAGGATCGCTGCGTCCCGATCCATGCGTTGTTACTACAGGAACTGAAAGCTGCCCCAACGCATTACCGTTCGTTTGCCGTTGCCGGCGGTAAGGATGGGCATCCACTTTCGCCCAAAAGCCTGGCGCATATTTTCGAGATCTGGCTCCCCAAGCGCGGCTTACGGATCTCCGCGCATCAACTCCGGCACACCTTTGCCACGGAGCTGCTCAAACAGAAGGGCGATCTCCGTCATATTCAGGAGCTCCTCGGTCACGAGAGCTTAGAAACCACGCAGGGCTATCTCGCTGTCGACATCGAAGGCTTGCGATCAGTTGTTGCGTTGCTCCCACACGAGTGGTAGTGGAAGAGCTATGTGACGGTAGCCCTCAAAGGGGACTCAACACGCACCAAATTGCTTGACAAATGGTGACGAGGAACCTTATAGTTATCGACACAAATAAAGGAATATCAGGTGTGAACGATCGACCCTTGATATCGCCGGATGAGGCAGCGCGGATTATTGGCATTACCAAACAGTCCGTGATCGAAGCCTATCGCAAGGGGGCAATCAAGGGCTACAAGATGGGTGAGGGTCTACGCTCCCCACTTGCGTTGTACCGGGACACCGTGGAAGCCTACGCAAAGCAACGCCGAGAACGGCTCCCGCGTAGGAACGGGCAAAAGAAATCAAGTTAAAGCAGAAGCTCTAGCGAATCGTCGTTGACGCGCAGACCGCTAGAGCCTCTGTAACATCCTTCAACCATAGTTTCGCGGCCTTGTAAGCCTCGGGATTGCGGTACTGTACCTAAACAACCCGGCTGGCCGGAACACTTCGGTTGTAAAGAGTTTTGGGGCCCGAAGGCCCCGATGGTGGAGATGGCGGGATTCGAACCCGCGTCCGGAAAGTTTGATCGGCGACATCTACGAGCGTAGACTATTGATTAGCTCTCGTCTTCCTCGCTCAACAGACCAGGCGACGTGAAAGACCAGCCCGCTAATCTTGAGCGACCGCTAGTAGGCGGTGACGGCCGCAGCAGCCTGACTTGCTGACGCCAGGCCGATCCCATCAGGCTGAGGATCGGCGGGCGAGCTACTTAATTAAGCAGCCATGGCCAGCTGACGCTGACCAAATGCAGACTTGTTGCCAGTTAATGGCTTTGCCCCTTTAACGAGACTGGGCGGCTCGGCTCGCAATCGACGACCTCAGCTCCCCGTCGAAGCCAAACATCCCCAAATGCTCCTGTATTGTACCGCGAACCGAGCTTATCGTCAACC
>JADDPY010000646.1 GCA_016781635.1 Rubrobacter sp. | reverse complement strand
AGGGGTACGATGAGGCGGCAGGATGGTATATGGGGCTGCGGCTCGGGGGGAGTGGCTCGGTGGCCATCGACTCAAGCAGCCTCCTCGTCAAGCCCGAGGTTGCCCGCGTGCAGATAGAGGCCGAAGAGGCCGAGCGGGAGGCCCGAGAGCGCGCCCGGCGCGAGGCCGCAGGCAGGACGGACGGAGTACCCCTTGGCGGAACCGAGCCGCAAGCCGGTATCACGTACGACCCGCCGCCGGAACGAGGCAACGGGCGAGTCTCGGAGCCCCCAAGAACGGAACCACAGCTCCCCAGAAGGTTCTATGCTTCCGTCACTCTCGATCCCGACCGGGTGGGCAGGGACGCGGGCAAGATCGCTGACGAGGTCCTCTCCCACCTCTCCGCGCTCCCCGGCACGAGACTCAGGGTCTCAATCGAGATAGAAGCAGATATGTCGGACGGAGCACCCGAGCACGTGCAACGCACGATCTCCGAGAACGCCAGGGTGCTCAAGTTCGACTCGCACGGGTTTGAGCAAGAGTAGGGTGCGAAGATGGGCAAGGGCAGGTATCTGACGCCAGAAGAGGCGGCCCGAGAGATAAAGAGACAGTTCTTTGGATCAAGGAGTGTATACGCTAAGGTAAGCTGGACGTGAAGCTCAAGGTAGATATGTGGATGATTTCCGTGAAATCCCTCCATAAGATCGCAACGGCCTCCTTCGAAACACAGCCGGGGAAGACGACCCACTTTACCTTCGTCGCACGGCCGTCGCGTACTGAGAAGCAACCCACGGCTTCGCGCATCCGACGTCGCATGGAGGAGAGTGGATTTCCTGTCTCACTCGCGGATCCTGCCTCTGGAGTTATGCTGCTCGTCGAGCAGCCGGTCGACTCCCGAGCTCTCGAAGCACTGAAGCGCAGCCTCCCGACTGTGCGGCTTTCGAGGCCTACGTGACCTACCTACGCCTCCACCGGCCTCCTGAAAGAGGAGCTGCGTGCCATAGAGCCCCAAGCCCTAATAGTGGTGGGCCCCGACGGCGCCCACGATATCGACGTAGCAAGCTACCCGCTTGCGCTCCGATCCTTCTTCGCAGCCGAAGCCGGTGTATGGTTCTCTTGGACGAAGGGTATTCAATAGTGCCTCTCCTCCTGCCTTCCCTCGTCCTGACCCTGGACGACAGGGCGTCCAAGCGCCACTTTTGGCAAGCCGTTCCTCAACTTAGAGAACTTGGCGCTCATACAGTAACCTCTAGCTCGCTACCCAGGCCCAGCGTGCGGAAAGCACCGGCTTAGGCACTTCTTCTCGGGTGCGGTAAAAGCGCATAAGAACAGGTGTCGTGGGATGCACATAGTGGTTGAAACCGTCGCTTGAGAACCTGGAATAAAACGACCCCTTGTAGGTCCGAAATCATTAGGCAAATTTTGGTGTACACCAAACCAAGACACTTCGATGGAGGAGGCCCCTAACGTGAACGGATCGGACGGGTGGCCGGGCGAGGACGTTAGGAAGACCACGGACGAGTTCCCCACTCTGGACGTGCGAAAGCTCAAGCGCGAAGGTCTGATCGGCCCAGGACAGGAGCAGCTGGAAGGCGTCGCGCACCTCGAGTGGACGCCCTGCAACTTCGGTGGAGAGAGGCCGTGGTTCGTCTGTCCGGGAGAGGGATGC
>JADDPY010000522.1 GCA_016781635.1 Rubrobacter sp. | reverse complement strand
CGACCTCGCCGGCCCCGACCCCAAGCTCCGCCGCGACGAGCGCCTGCATCCGGCGCGCATCCTTCATACCCTGCGGACCCGTCGCCGCGTTGGCGACCCCGCTATTCACGACGACCGCCCGTACGCCCCCGCCCTCGACAGCCTCCCGCGTCACGAGCAGCGGAGCCGCCTTCAACACGTTCGTCGTACACACGAATGCCGCCGTCGTACCGTTGGAAGGCTCCGAGAACAGCAGGCCAACGTCCCGCCTCCCCTCGTACCGTACCCCGCACGCGACCCCCGACGATACAAACCCCTTCGCCGCCGTCGCCCCGCCCTCGGCGGGACTTATTCCGAATTCTGTATTTTTATTCATCATCGAGCATTATTGTCGCAGGGGGGCGCGAGAGGGTCAAGCGTTTTATGCAGAAACTTGAATAAATATCCGATGGATGTTGTAATGGCGTGTATGGGCTTGAAAGTAGCGGTTTACGGTGGAAGCGGGTACACGGGCGGGGAGCTTTTGAGGCTGCTTTCCGGGCACCCGGAGGTCGGTGGGATAGAGGTCTCTTCGCGCCAGCACGCGGGGAAGGTCGTGGGGGACGTTTACCCCGAGCTTGCGGCACGGCAGCGGTTTGTGGAGGCCGGTGAGATCGACGGCTCGTCGCTCGATGTGGCGTTCGTCGCCTACCCGCACATGGAGAGTGCGGGGCTGGTGAAGGAGCTTCTGGAGGCCGGGACGAGGCTCGTCGTGGACCTCTCGGCGGACTTCCGGCTGCGGGACGTGGAGATGTACGAGGAGTGGTACGGGCCACACCCCGCGCCGGAGCTGCTCGCGGAGGCGCACTACGGTCTGCCGGAGGTCTTCGGGTCTCCCGAAGGTGGGCGGCTCGTCGCCAACCCCGGGTGCTACCCGACGGCGGCGGTCCTCGCTCTCGCTCCGGTCGTGAAGCGGCTCGCGGTCTCTTCGGTGGCGGTCAACGCGCTCTCGGGGGTGAGCGGGGCAGGGGCGAAGGCCACGCAGAAGACGCACTTCGTGAGCGCCAACGAGAACGTCTCGCCGTACGGGGTCAGCGACGGGGTGCCGGGCCATCGCCATACTCCGGAGATAGAAACGATGCTCAGGCGCTTCGCGCCGGGGACGCCTGCGGTGACGTTCGTGCCGCACCTTCTGCCTATCTCGCGCGGGGAGCTCGAGACGATCTACGTGGACCTTCCGGACGGGACGGACTTGCCGGAGGCCGCGGATGTTCTCGGCTGGTACGCGGAGGACTACGACGCATGGGAGTTTGTCGAGGCGAGGGGGGAGGTCCCCCAGATCTCGCACGTCGTGGGGACGAACCGCGCGCGGCTCTCCGTGGCAGTGGACGCCAGAGCCGGCAGGCTCGTGCTCTTCTCCGCGCTGGACAACCTCCTCAAGGGGGCTTCCGGGGCGGCCGTTCAGAACATGAACCTTGCCCTCGGGTACGGGGAGACGATCGGGCTGGAGTACCTGAAGTAGGGTGGAGGGCGAGATGGGAAAGACGCAAGAAGGGGCGGATAAGGGTACCCGCCAGAACCTCATCCTCAGGCTCATCTCCGAGCAGCCCTTGGGGACGCAAGGGGACGTGGTCGGGGCCCTTGCGGGGGTCGGGGTGGAGGTCGCGCAGGCGACCGTCAGTCGCGACCTCGCGGAGCTCGGGGTGTTGAAGGTGGGCAACCGTTACCTCGCGCTCCCGCACGAGTCGAACATGGCCGGCATTGAGGTGCTGCCTAGCTTCGTCCTGCGGGTGACCGCTGCCCAGAACACCGTCGTCGTCCACACCCGCGACGGGACCGCGGGCGCCGTCGCGAACGTTCTGGATCGGGTGAAGGGGCTCAAGGTCGTGGGTACCGTCGCCGGGCTCGACACGGTCTTTGTCGTCTCGCCCGACGCTGAGGCCGCGGAGGAGGTCGCAGGCCTAATAGCCGATGTCTGCCGGGCGAAGACCCGCCCCGCGGGCACCATCGAGTAGTTGGCCCCGGCGAGCGGAACTTCGGCGCCCTGTCGGGTGAGGCCCGGCACACCCGAAGACCTGGACTTCCTCTGGAAGATGCTCTACGAGGCCTCCGGACACACCGAGCTCTCGGACCCCGCTATAGCTTTCTACCTCGAAGGCTGGGGACGCCCGGGAGATGCCGCCGTGGTGGCCCTCGACCCTGATGATGGCCACAGGGTGGGGGCTGCGTGGTTTCGCCTCATGCCTTCCCAAAAGCCAGGCTACGGCTTCGTCGACCCCTCGACGCCGGAGGTCGCGATCGGGGTGGTCCCGGAGGCCCGAGGCCGGGGCGTGGGCGGCGCCCTGCTCCCCGCCCTCATGGACCTCGCCCGCTCGCGGGGCTTCGGCGCCCTGAGCCTGAGCGTCAGGCAGGAGAACACGGCCGCCGTGCGGCTCTACGAGCGGAACGGCTTCGTAAAGGTCTCCGAGGCCGGCCTCGGCAAGCCCTCGTGGACGATGAAGGCAGATCTATCCCGCGACGAGGGCCCGAGTTCTCCCCTAACGCTCAAGAAGCTCGACGGGCGCATGGCGGTCTGCCGGTTGGATCCTTCCTCCGAGGTTCCGGGCTGGGCTACGGAGGCGGCGCTTTTCTCTGTGATGCGCACTCCGGACGAGCTCTCGGTCGTTTGTCCGGAGGGGAACGTCCCCGTCAGGGTGAGGAGCGAGGCGGGCTGGCGCGTCCTCGCGCTGGAGGGGCCGTTCGAGTTCTCGGCCGTCGGTGTTCTGGCGTCGGTAGCGTCGCCCCTGGCCGAGGCGGGCGTGAGCATCTTCGCCCTCTCGACCTACGACACGGACTACGTGCTCGTCAAGGAAGAAGGGGTAGATCGTGCCGTGTCGGTGCTGCGCGAGCGGGGCCACGAAGTTCTGTGAATTCCATTCTATCGAAGATTTTGGAGGAGACATGCTAGAAGGCAAGAAGGTCGTGCTCGCGTACTCCGGGGGGCTGGACACCTCCGTATGCCTGAAGTGGTTCGAGCTGCAGGGAGCGGAGCCCTACGCGCTGTACCTGGATCTAGGTCAGGGTGAGCCGGCGGTCGACGTGAAGGCGAAGGCGCTCAAGATCGGGGCCACCGCCGCGTTCGTGCGCGACGCGAAGAAGGAGTTCGCTGAGGATTACGTGGCGCCCGCCATACGCGCGAACGCTCTTTACGGCGGCAAGTATCCGCTGTTCACGGCGCTCGGGCGTCCGCTTATCGCGAAGAAGCTCGTCGAGGTGGCGCGTGAGGTCGGGGCTACGCACATCGCGCACGGCTCGACGGGGAAGGGGAACGATCAGGTCCGCTTCGACGTAACGACCGCCTCCATCGCCCCAGACCTCACGGTGGTAGCCCCGGTGCGCGACTGGAACATGAGCCGCCCGGAGGAGATGGCCTACGCCGAGGAGCACGGCATCCCCGTCCCCGTTTCCAAGGAATCCCCCTACAGCGTCGACGAGAACCTCTTCGGCCGCTCCATCGAGGCCGGGCCCCTCGAGGACCCCGACCACGAGCCCACCCCGGATGTCTATGAGATGACCGTCGACCCCGAGGCGGCCCCGAACGAGCCTCAATACGTGACGATAGGCTTCGAGGAAGGCCTCCCGGTCAGCCTCGACGGCGAAGCCCTCCCGCTCGCCGAGCTTATCGAGGAGCTCAACGGTATCGCGGGGGCGCACGGGGTAGGCCGGCTCGACATGATCGAGGACAGGCTCGTCGGCATCAAGAGTCGTGAGATCTACGAGTGCCCCGCCGCCCTCACCATCGTCCAGGCCCACAAAGAGCTTGAGTCGATGACCCTCACCAAGGACGTCCTCCGCTTCAAGTCCACCGTCGAGCAGCGCTACGCCGAGCTCACCTACGAGGGTCTCTGGTTCACGCCCCTCAAGACCGCCCTCGACGCCTTTGTCAACGAGACCCAGAAGACCGTCACCGGAAACGTCCGCCTCAAGCTCTACAAGGGCTCCTCGACGGTGGCCGGGCGCACCGCCCCCCACGCCCTCTACAACAAGGAACTCGCCACCTACGATCCCAACAGCACCTTCGACGAGGCCGCCGCCGCCGGCTTCATCGCCCTCTGGGGCCTCCCGGCCCGCCAGTGGGCCGGCGTCAACGGCGGCGTGGAAGGCAGCCAGAGACCGGCCGCGAAGTAGCAGTGAGGTAGAAGTGAAGCGTCAACCCAACCGCTCCCTCCGCAAGAATCCCGTGAGGAGCATCTGCGCAGTGGCTCCCGGGCACGGCTTGTCTCTGCCCCCGACCTCCGGGGTTCGGTCGTGAGGGCCGAGTTCGGCGGGGCGGTGCTGGAATTGGTCCAGGGCGACATCACGCAGCAGGCGACGGACGCGATCGTGAACGCGGCAAACTCCGGGCTCGCCGGTGGTGGAGGGGTGGATGGCGCGATCCACCGCGCCGGGGGCCCGAAGATCATGGAAGAGTGCCGGAAGATCGGCGGCTGCCCCACGGGCGAGGCCCGCATCACCACCGGCGGCAACCTCGAAGCTCGCTACGTCATCCACGCCGTCGGTCCCGTGTACCGGGACGGCGTCTCCGGCGAGGACCGCCTACTGGCGAGCGCCTACCGCAGCAGCTTACGGCTAGCCGTAGAGAACGGCTTACGGAGCGTAGCCTTCCCGTCGCTCTCCACCGGTGCTTACCACTATCCCTTGCGCGACGCGGCGGATGTGGCCCTGAGTACCGTCGTAGGGTTCCTGCAGAACGAACGGCACGGGCTGGAGCTCGTTCGCTTCGTCCTGTTCGACGGTCGCACCCAGGAGGAGTACGAGAGGGTACTCAGGCGGCTGAGCCCCCACACTTTGGGGTAATAGTCGTCGCCCTTCTTGCTCACGGACGTATCAGAACATAAATAAGCAGGACCGAGGGGCCCGCCGGCAGGTGTTCGCCTGCCGGCGGGCCCCTCAGGGTTTCCTACGGTTGCTTATAGTGATAGGTCGCATTCTTCGCGTCCGAAAAGTGCAACCGACCGATGGGGCTAGCGGATTCTGGATCTGATGTTTTCGGGTCAGGAGTAACCGGACACAAGTTATCCAGGCGGTGAGGGTTCGAACCTGCGCTCCGTTACGGAGGGTGGGGCTGTCGTGCTGTCCGCTGGTAGACAAACGTACTCAACGTGATGGGGACGCTCGTGCTGTAGCGACCGTCGATGGCGCACGCGTAGCCGAGCAGGCCGAGCACCCTACCGCGGGCTGACGCGCGTGGTCGGAGGCTCACCCCCGGACGCATGTTGAAGGCCGAGTTTGTGCGGTCGGAAAAAGCCCAACACGCCACCAAACATCATCCTTCGAGGTTGACGTGTGTCTTGTCCCGCCGGGCCACACTGACCTTGTCGTGAAGAGGCGATCCCGACCTTTCGGGGGACGAGTTGGCCTCTGAACTCAGGAAGGAGAGCAGGACATCTGAGAGAGAAGCACGACCCCATCGATCGAGGACAAGGAAAGGGAGTGAGAGTGTGAACGAGGCAATTCAACGCAGGGGAGCGCAGATTCTGGCGGCTCTCGTCTTGGGCGCGGGGCTCATGGTCGGCGTGCAGACCGAAGCGAAAGCCGACTACCAGTTCAGCAGTACGGCCTCCACGGGGTACATGTTCGCCCCGCCGGACTCCAACAGGTACGTGCCGGAGTACAACGGGGTGGTGGGCACTTGCTACGATGAGGTGGTCGGGATCACCAAGCATTACGTCGATAACGCTGCATCTTACGGACCCCACGTCCACTACATCACCTACGACACCTGCGACATGAACCGCCAGGGTGCCGGCTCCACCGACTACTCCAAGCTGTACCGGCACGAACGCGCGCACTCGAGGGGATTCGCCCACTACGAGGGGGGACCTTCCTACAACGGCGCCTACTATCCGAGGTTCAACATCTGCCGCTGCTAAGGGAGAACGGAGTTTTGGAAGTACCGAGTTAAGGAGGCTTCATGAGACGACTACTGGTGATGTTCGCGCTCTGCGCTACGGCCATCCTGGCGCTTGCGCCGGCGGCCCTGGCGCAGAATACCCCGCAACAAGACGCGGAAGAGGACGTATTCGACTGCGCAGACTTCGCGACCCGAACCGGGGCGCAGGCACTGTTCGAGTCGGGAGATCCCTCCAAGCTGGACGCCGACGGCGACGGCGAGGCGTGTGAGGCAAAGCCGGGTGGGAGCGCCGAGGACGGTACCACCCTTGGGGCCAAGACCCGCGGGGACGTGGACTGCATAGACTTCCCCTCTCAGAAGGCGGCGCAGGCCGGGCTCAAGGCCAAGCCGTCCGACTCGAACAAGTTGGACGTGGACAACGACGGGATCGCCTGCCAGGTTGTCCCCGTGCAGTACAAGGACGCCGCAAGGGACAAGACGCCCGTTGCAGAGGCGAGATCCTCCGCCGACCTGAGCTGCGACGATTTCGAATACCAGCAAGAGGCGCAGATGATTTTCCTGCGGGACGAGAGCGACCCGAACAATCTGGACGAAGACGGCAACAACCTGGTTTGTGAGAACTTGCCGGCGCTGGAAAGCAACCAGGAATCCATCAGGACGCAGGTTCAGACCGTACCCTCGCCGCAGCCACTCGCCCAAGCGCTGCCGTTTATCGGGCTGCTTGCAGTAGGTTCCGGTACGTTGGGCTTCGCCGCTTGGCGGCGCTCGCGGTCTCAAGCGGGCTGACCGGAGGAGACCGACGCCTCGCGGACGGTGCGCCGCCCGCGAGGCCGATGAAAACGAATGCTTGCAGACAAGCTGCGAGCTAGAAGGAGGAAGGTTTATGAAAAGGACACTACTGCTACTGGCGTGTTGTGTGATGGTCGTGCTGGCGATCGCGCCTGCTGCCCTCGCGCAGCAGGCCGGGACCGGCGAGGATCTGGACTGCTCTCAAATAGGTTCCCCGGGTGCGAGCCCCGAAGCGGTTCA
>JADDPY010000683.1 GCA_016781635.1 Rubrobacter sp. | reverse complement strand
CGTCGTGATCCACACCAGGCGCTGCTTATCCATGTGTCTCAACATCTGGTTGGTCATCAATTTCACTTGATGGTAGCCGCCTATTATTCTGGATTGGCCGGCTCGGCCGACCCCCAGGGGTGCGTATGCCACCTGAAGCTTCCAGCCACAACCATAACTTGCCTGCTTCCTTGTCGAGCTTTATTGGTCGAGAGCAGGAGCTGCGCGAGATTCGACAGCGTCTAGGCGAGCATCGGCTCATCACCCTGACGGGGACGGGCGGAACAGGCAAGACCCGTCTTGCGCTCAAAGCAGCCGTCGGCGAACTGGACCGGTTCGCCGACGGTGTGTGGCTGGTCGAATTAGCCGGACTTTCTACAGCAGACCTGGTGGTACAAACCATCGCCAAAGTGCTGGCACTGCCCGAAACTCCTGAGCTCGCACCGATCGAGCGGCTTGGCGCTTTTCTGCAGGCCAGGAGCCTGCTCCTCGTGCTGGACAACTGTGAACATCTGATTGAGGAATGTGCGCGCATCACTGCCTTGCTGCTGGCGCGCGGTCCACGCCTAGCACTGATCGCGACCAGCCGTGAGCCCCTCGCGATCAGTGGCGAGGCCGTCCTGCGCGTCCCGCCTTTACGTCTCCCCGATCCAACTCAGCCGGTAGAATGGGTGAGCCTGCTTCGCTACGATGCTGTCCGTCTTTTTGTGGAACGGGCACACGCGGTTGAACCCTCGTTTCAGTTGACAGCGAGCAATGCGGGAGCTGTTGTTGAGATCTGCCGCCGGTTGGATGGCATTCCCCTGGCGCTGGAATTGGCCAGCGCCCGAACAAACGCGTTGACCGTCCACGAAGTTGCTGCCCGGCTCAACGATCGCTTTGCTCTCCTCATCGCGGGGCAACGGAGTGGCCTTGAGCCGCGGCACCACACCCTGCGCGCGGCCATCGATTGGAGCTATTCCCTGCTTGCGGCTGAGGAGCAGACGTTGCTGTGTCGCCTGGCGGTGTTTGCGGCTGGCTTCACCCTCGACACGGCTGCGGCCGTCTGCTCAGGGCCGGGGATGGCCGAAGGGCGCCTGCTCGATGTACTGTCGTCGCTGGTAGGTAAGTCGCTTGTCGTGGCGGAAACGGCCAGTCGCGCCCAGGCGCGCTACCGCCTGCTGGAAACGATCCGCGAGTATGCGCTGGAGAAGCTGGCTGAGATGGGTGAAGTGACTCGGTTGCGCGACCGCCACCTCGATCTGTTCCTGGATCGCGCCCAAGAGGCCGCGCCGAAATTACACGACGCCTATCAGCAGCTCTGGCTGAACTGGCTCGAGGGCGAGCACGACAATCTGCGCGCTGCTCTAGCCTGGGCGCTGGAGGGCGGGCGCATCGAGGCGGGATTGCGGATTGCCAATTCACTCGTTCGCTTTTGGGAGATACGGGGGTATGTGCACGAAGGCCTAGCATGGTTTGAGCAGCTGTTCGCAGAGGCGGACGAGGCAATTTCTCCGATCGTCCGGGTGAATGCCCTTACCTATGCCGCCTTCCTGGCCGGATTCCTTGGCAATAGTTCGGCAACCATGGCCTACGCACGTGAAGCGGTCGCTTTAGCCGAGGCAGCAGACGATGAGGGCAACCCGATGCTTATTCTCGCCCTGGCTGGTTTGGCGTCCGCTGTGGAAGCGATCGGCGACTATCAAAGCACCTTCGCCATCCAGGAGCGCATGATTCA
>JADDPY010000665.1 GCA_016781635.1 Rubrobacter sp. | reverse complement strand
CACCAAATGCGCTCTTGTATAGTTCCTCTTCCGACCCTGCAACCGGCGGAACCTGTTAGCTAATGCAACTGTTACGAGGCCAGCACTAGCCCATACGGCACCCGGCACCCCGCGACGAACGCTCTGTCGAGCGCCGGCCCGTTGCGCTGCATGCGCATTAAGGCGTAGAGTGCATAAGCCCTTATGCCTGGTCCGGTCCGTTACCGGCCAGTATCGCTCAGCCGGCAGTTCCGATTTCGACTGTAGTGCTCGAAGTGGGCCTTGGCGCCTCCGCCCGCTTTGTGCGCGCGGACCGGTTCTTCGCACTCCATGCACCTAAAATTGGGGCGCGAAGCACGTTGCCTGGCCTGATCTCGCAACTGTAGCGCCTCGTTGACGTCGATCTTTTTTCCGTCGAGCAAGCAAACAACCGCTCTAGCCATCGGCTTCCTTTCCGTGCTCCTACTACCCACCCAACGTGGAAATTGTAGGTATCCCCAGAATGCGAGACAAGCGCACAGTAGAGAGATCGATGGAGCAGCGCGACTAAGGGCGCTTCGGTAGCGTCGACAAACCTGCCGGCTACGAAATACGTCCTTAATCGAAAACTTTTACAGCTGTATATGCGTAATGAAATCTTAGCTCACCTCGACCATGAAGAGCGGCGGGACGTGCATGTAGGTCGTGCTCGGGCTGGGACCTACGACGTCCTTGGACATCTCCAGGGCTTCGGCGACGGTGTCGGCGCGCTTGAGGCCCATCCTGGCGGTTGTCATCGGGTCGCCGCCGACGAGGATCACGCCGCCGAGGTGGTCGAGGGCGTGGGCGGCCCAGTACAGGACGGTGAACGGGTGGACGCCGTGGTAGGCGTGGGAGTTGCGGTAGAGGGTCTTGTACCAGGGGTCTTCGGCGTAGCGCTTCTCGTACTTGTGCGCGATCTCCCGTATGTCGTTGGTGTGCGGGTAGGCTTCGTTCCACAGGTCTATATACGACGGGTGGTGGACCGCGTTGAAGTCGTCGGGCATCGGGTGGGTGCCGATGAGGACGCCGCCCTCGCGCACGAGCGGCTTGCCCTTGTACAGGTTGAAGAGATAGCCGAGTAGCAGATTGTAGACGAGCATGGGGTTCATGATCGAGTTGACGTTGTACGGCCCTATGTACGGCATGCCCATCAGGAGCACGTCAGCCTGGCCCGTGACAGGCACTACCTGCTGCTCGTAGTTGTGGCGAATGGTTTTGGCGTGTACCGGGTCGGTGGCGCCGGCCTGCACGCTCGTCATGCGGTGCGGGGCTTTTATGCTCTGGAAGATCCTGCGCGCCGCCGACCGCGGCATCATCTGCGTCGCCTTGTGATTGGCGAGAAAGTTCGCCTTCGTCACGGTGCTCCACTCGTGCTCGGGCTTGGAGAGGAAGTCGGCGACGGCCGGGAAGGCGGAGTTGTTGAGGGTCGTCTCGATGTGGAAGACCTTGACGTGCTCGTCGAACATCTTGCCCATCCTGTTGAACGAGCCGTGCATGGCGGAGTTCGGCGGGTCGTTCAAAGACCTGGTGTTCGAGAGCGTGTCCGGGGTGTGGTTGTGGCGGATGGAGGACCAGGGCGAGAGTCCCGTGTGGACGGACTTGTGCCCGCCGTTCATCGCCACGGCGTTGATGTTGACGTAGACAAGCAGATCGCTTTCGGCGGCCCGCCGGCTCAC
>JADDPY010000678.1 GCA_016781635.1 Rubrobacter sp. | reverse complement strand
AGCCAAACAGACTAAAACTGTACAGGTGGTATTTGTAGGATTGTTGGGCAGCATGGAGTGTAAAGCACAGCTGCGCTCGCCGGCGTTGTTTTAGTAAGTGACTACAAAGCGGTAAAAGGGCACAAGTGCACATGTGCACAATCCTAAATAGTTCACAAAAAAAGCCAGTGGAACATCGAGGGCGATGCGCCAAAGGCTTTCGTGTAGCACACTTTGCTTACACTCGAGACAACTAATACTCTTCAGGCAGCAGTATCGTTGTAGCCGAGCGGTCAGCTTCGGTAATAATCCAAATGCGCGTGCCATTAGTAAGTGTGTAAGCCGACAGGAGACGCAGATTGCGACTGAGCGAGAACTCGTTTTCTTGACGGTCATGCTCGTCAAGTTCGCCCCAATCCCCTATTACGTGCCGCTTGATGTAGCCAAATGGTTGCTCGTTTGCTTCCTCGAAGGCTGCCGCTGCACCCCGCGTCATAACCGTTTGTCCAAGCTGAAACTTGGCCGTGCTCATCGCATCTCTCCTTTACAAGTAGGCGACGTTCTGAATAGTTTGTAAAAACTAATCAGGAGACCGCCTACTTACGGGAGTGATAGACGAGGCAAGTACACGCTTTGCTTGATTATATCGTATCAATCTAATGCTCTATAACAGTTGACAGTGAGAAGGGAAGCAATTTTTTGCTTCCCTTCCCTATTAGGGAAAAGACCACAGCCGAACGGAGCGAGGCAAGGACCGCCGTAGGCGGGAAAATCAGGAGGCCTCCGCGAAGTGGAGTGCCGATTTTACTTGCGAAGCGAAGAGCGGTTGTGGTAGGCACGATAATCGCACCCCGAAATACAGGGTGCGATTGTTTATACATCGGTGATATGGCAGGAGAAGCGGCTTAGCACCTGAACCGAGACTGAACCTGAGTAAACCTGAACCGAGACCGAACCTGAACCACGCCGTTCCCCTGCCAGGGACGAGGAGAGAGCATAAAGCGTGCCTCGTCCACGCTGCCTGGTGCAGGAACTGCACGCTCTGGCAACACATGAGCAAGGGAACATCGGTGGTCTCCATACAGTGGAGTGCCGATGTTCCTTGCGCAGCGGAGAGCGATGTAGTGCTGCTGGTGTGCTATGCTGCAACTCTGGCCAGGACATTGCTACAGACCAGGCGCACGTAGCTTGGTCATGCCACGGATTGGCATAAATGCAGTACGGGGTGAAGGGCGTGCTTTGTGCAGGACAACCAGGAACCACAATCATTAAGCGACACTGCCGCTGACCATCACGGTCAGCGTGCTCCGATTATTCTCGTCATTGACGATGAAGAGATGATTTCGTCCATGCTCCGTGATCTCTTGGAGTTGGTCGGCTTCACGGTGCTGGTGGCCACGAACGGCCAGCTCGGATTGGCACAGGCACGGGAGGCCCAGCCGGATCTGATTGTGACCGACGTGATGATGCCCGTCATGGATGGGCATGCCCTCTGTCGGCACCTCCGTGCCGACCCCCGCACCGCGACCATCCCGGTCATCGGCATGAGTGCCGCCTACCGACCGCAGCCCGACGATGCCTTTGACGCCCTCATTGCCAAGCCGTTCGACATCCCCCCCTTGCTCGCGCTGATCCACCACTGGCTTGGCAAGGTCCCCTACGTGGTGCAGCGCGGTCATGCCCTTGATCGATGTGCGGACAT
>JADDPY010000034.1 GCA_016781635.1 Rubrobacter sp. | reverse complement strand
GATGCTCTTAGTAGCAAATCGAATATCTCATCGAGAGAGGCGCGAGGGATCTGGCCCTTCGACCGTCCGGCAACCTGGCTTGAGAACGCCGAGGTGCCACCAGCCCGCTAAGGGGAGATGAGGCCGAGGAGGCAACCAAGGTTCTCTTCTTGGCCCCTCGTTCGAGGGGTTTCGTCTTTCGCAGCGTTCTTGCGGGCTGTAGCGGTTTTTGAGCGGCTCCCCTTGCCGAGGAGGAAACATGTCAAACGGAGCGCACGGCAACGGCCGGCAACCCCAGCGGGCCATACTCTACGCTCGGGTCTCCACCGACGAGCAGGTCAGGAGTGGCTACTCTTTGGAGCAGCAGATGGAGGCCTTGAGGGGGTACGCGGCCTTTGAGGGGTACGAGGTCTTGGAGGAGATCGCCGACCCGGGGCAAAGCGGGGCAAGCCTGGAGCGGCCGGGGATGGACAGGGTTCGGGACCTCGTGGACGGGGGCGGCGTCACCGTCGTCCTGGCTCAGGATCGGGACCGCTTCGCCCGCGAGCCGGCCTACCACTACCTCCTCAAGCGCGAGTTCGAGGACCGCGGCTGCAAGCTTCGTGCCCTCAACGATCGGGGGGACGACACGCCGGAGGGGGAGCTCACCGACGGCATCCTCGACCAGCTCGCCAAGTTCGAGCGGGCGAAGATGGCGGAGAGGACCCGAAGAGGCAAGCTGCAGAAGGCTCGCTCGGGCAAAATAGTGAACGCGAAGAGGACGAGGTACGGCTTCAGGGCGAACGCGTCGGGCCTCGGTTACGAGGTGGACGAAGAGAAGATGGCGATCGTCCGCCGGATATTCCACCTGATCGGCGTCGAAAGCGTCGGCGTTCACGGGGTCATAGCCGCCCTCAAGCGGGAGGGGGTACCGACGCCCACCGGCAAGAGGATCTGGGAGCGGGCCATCGTGAAGAGGATGGTGTGGGAGGACTCCTACAGGCCGCACTCCTACGACGAACTCGAGGAGATCCTCACCCCTCAGGTCCTCGCCGCGGTGGACCCCACGAAAACCTACGGGGTCTACTACTTCAACCGCGAGAGGGTCTCCACGCGCTCCGTCGCGGTGGACACGCCGGCGGGCAGGATCTACAAGAAGAAGACCAAGCGCGCCATCAAAGACAAGAGCGAGTGGATCGGCATCCCCGTCCCCGACGCCGGCATCCCCAAGGCCGTGGTCGAGGCGGCGAGGCAACGCCTGGAAGGGAACGGGCCCTCGTCCAGGGCGGACGATCGTTTTTGGGAGCTCTCCGGCGGCATCTTCCGCTGCGGCGGCTGCGGACGTTCGATGGCGGCCCACGCCTCCTACTCCAAGAAGGGGGGCAAAAAGGTGCGCTACCACTACTACCGCTGCCAGTACGCGTCGACCCACAAGGAGCTCTGCTCCTACCGCAGGACCTACCGCGCCGGTGCGCTGGAGGTCCGGGTCTGGGAGGAGGTCTCGGCCTTCCTCAAAGAACCCGCGAGGCTCGAGGCGGGCTTGGAGAAGATGATCCGCCAAAAAGCGGAGGAGTCTTCGGGCCGCGACCCCTCAGAAGAAGCCAAAAGGTGGCTGGAGAGAATCTCGGCGCTCGACAACAAGCGCAAGCGCTACCAGGAGATGGCGGCGGAGGGGCTGATCGACTTCGCCGAGCTCAAGGAGCACCTCCAGGAGCTGGAGGATGAGAGATCGATCGCTGAGGGGGAGGTCGACTCCCTCCTCAAGAGGGGCAAACAACTCGAAGAGATGCGCCACAACAAGGACGCCCTCCTCGAGAGCCTGAAGGAGGTAACCCCGCGCCAGATAGACGGACTCTCCCAAACGGAGAGGCGCAGGATCTACCAGATGGTAGGCCTCCGGGCCACCACCGGGGAAGACGGAACGGTCGAGGTGGAAGGAGACCTCGCGGGGCTGTGTTTTGGTGTTGTGGGACCGATACGTCCATCTCCGTTTTGACCCAGCCGGGGCAGACGGCGTTGACGCGCACGCCCCGGCCGCCCCACTCGGCGGCCAGGGTACGCGTGAGGCCGATAAGCCCGTGCTTGCTCGCGTTGTACGCCGCCCGGTCCCCGATCCCGAGAAGCCCCGCCACGGAGCTCACGTTGACGATGCTGCCGCTCCCCCGCCGCAGCATCTCGACGCCGAAGATGCGGCTCATGAGAAACGGCCCGGTGAGGTTAACCTCCAGGACGCGCCGCCAGTCCGAGAGCGTAGTCTCCTCTGCCGGGGCGATAAAGCTCACGCCGGCATTGTTCACGAGCGAGTCCACGCGCCCGAACTCGTCCATAACCACCTCCAGCATCTCCCGCACCATTCCCTCTTCCGAGACGTCGCCGGGGAGCGAGAGGGCGGGGACGCCGAGCGCTCGCAACTCCTCGAGCGTCCCATCCGGCGCTTCGAGGTCGTTCGCGGCCACGGCGTAGCCACGCTCGGCGAGGGTGATCGCCACCCGGCGGCCGATGCCTCGCCCGGCACCGGTTACGACCGCCACGGGTGTTTGCGGAACTTCTGAAGCCAATCTGAGCCTCCCCCTCGCCTACTCCGCGGCTTCTATGCGGAGTTCTTCGTTGGCGCGGACGCTCCCGCAGCTTTCGAGACCCTCGACGACCCTGCCGACCTTCGTGAAGTCCTCGGCGTCGCGGGGAGAGTCGTCCGAGGCGGGGCCGCAGAAGATGCACAGGGCGTTCCCCTCCGGCCAGTAGGCCACGTCACCGGCCTCGATGCCGTTGTTGTCGGGAGGCTCGACCGCCTCCGGCACGAGGACGGGGAAGTGGATCTCGTCGTCCCCCCGGAGCCTCGCCTTGGATTTCATGGGGAGCCTCTCCCACATCTCGTCGGCGACCGGGCGCTCTTCGAGTTGCACCGTGATCTCCGCCTCTTCTCCCCGTAGGATCATGCGTTTCGCCACTCGTACCCCTCCCTCGCTCTACTTCTACCCCTCGACCGGGCTCTTCGGCGGCTCACCCCCGAGCACCGCCCTTATGTTCTCCGCCGCCAGGACCGCCATCTTATCTCGCGTCTCGATGGAGCCGCTCCCGATGTGCGGGGCGAGCACCACGTTTTCGAGCTCCAGAAGCTTCGGGTGGACCCTCGGCTCCTCCTCGTAGACGTCGAGCCCGGCGGCGAAGATGCTACCCGCCGCCAGCGCTCCGGCAAGCGCCGCCTCGTCCACCACCGGCCCGCGCGAGGTGTTGACCAGCACCGCCCGGGGCTTCATCTTTTCGAGCTCCTCGGCGCCTATGAGATGGTGCGTATCCTCGGTAAGCGGGGTATGGATCGAGACGAAGTCGCTCGTCTCCAGAAGCTCGTTCAGCTCCATGCGGCGCGCCCCCAGACCCTTCTCGGCCTCCTCCTTGCGGGAGCGGTTGTGGTAGACGATCTCCATGCCGAAGCCCCAGGCTCGCCGGGCGACGGCCTGCCCGATCCTGCCGAGCCCGATTATGCCTATCCTCTTACCCCACACGTCCGGGCCCATAAAAAGCTTCGGACCCCACCACTCCCACCTCCCCGCGCGCAGTACCCGCTCGGCCTCGCCGAGGCGCCGCGCCGCGGCGAGCAAGAGCATGAACGCCACGTCGGCCGTAGTCTCGTCGAGGACGCCGGGGGTGTTGGTAACGACGACGCCCCGTTTCTTTGCCGCCCCGAGGTCCACGTTGTCGTAGCCGACGGCCATGTTGGAGACGACCTTCAGGCCGTCTCCGGCGGCATCCATAAACTCGTCGTCGACCGTCTCGGTCACGGTGGAGAGCACGCCTTCGGCACCTTGGGCTGCTTCAAGTAGCTTTTCTCGGGCGGGGGGCGCTTCGGAGAGGACGGTCACGTCGAAGCCGGCCTCATCGAGGACGCGGAGCCCGGCTTCGGGGATCTCGCGCGTAACGAGGATTTTCCCGGTCACGATCCGCTACCGTTCGTGGCCGGAGCGTACGATACGGCAGGTTTCTCGAAGCCCGGCGCCGAGAAACCTCACACGAATTACCTTCCCGATCCTGGAAGCCAACTTCGTCCCCTCCCCAATAGACAAACCAGAGTAGTACGAAGGTAGACGGGTTCGGCTCCCCGGTCAAGAAAAACCGGGCGCCGGAGCCAGATGGCCCCGGCGCCCGGAGGGAAGTCCGCCCTCGTACCGGCGCGTTACTTCTTTAAGCGCTCTCCTTGAGCTGGCGGAGGACGGTGTGCAGGATGCCGCCGTTCCTCAGGTACTCGACCTCGACGGGCGAGTCGACCCTCGCCACGACCTCGAACTCCTTTGTCTCCCCGTCGTCGGAGGTAGCCCGCACGGTGAGCGTGGCACCAGGGGCGAGGTCGGCGAGACCGAGGACGTCGTAGGTCTCCTTGCCGGTGAGGCCCAGAGACTCGGCGTTCTCGTCGTTCGCATACTGGACCGGGAGGACGCCCATGCCGATGAGGTTGGAACGGTGGATGCGCTCGAAGCTCTCGGCAATGACCACCTTTATGCCGAGCAGGAACGAGCCCTTGGCCGCCCAGTCGCGGGAGGAGCCGGTGCCGTACTCCTTGCCGGCGAGCACCACGAGGGGGACGTTCTCCTCGGCGTAGCGTATCGCGGCGTCGTAGATCGTCGTGTCCTCGCCGTCAGGCAGGTGGACCGTGTAGCCACCCTCCTTGCCGCCCGCGAGCTCGTTGCGCAAGCGGATGTTCCCGAAGGTGCCGCGCACCATTACCTCGTGGTTGCCTCTACGGGAGCCGTAGGAGTTGAAGTTGCGGGCGTCGACGCCCTTCTCGACGAGGTATCGCCCGGCGGGGCTGTTCGAGGGGATCGCGCCAGCCGGAGAGATATGGTCCGTCGTTACCGAGTCGCCGACCTTGACCAGTACGCGCGCCCCCTCGATGTCCGTGAGATCCGAGGCCTCGGGCGAGAGGTCCTGGAAGAACGAAGGCTCCTGTATGTACGTAGAATCCGGGTCCCAGGTGTATATCTCCCCCTCGGGCACCTCGACCTCGTTCCACATCTCGTTGCCGGTGTACACGTTGGCGTACTGCTTCGTGTACAGGCTCGGGTCGAGGGCGTCCTCGGTCTCGCGCGCCACCTCGGCCTGCGACGGCCAGATGTCTTTGAGGTAGACGGGCTCCCCGTCCTTGCCCGTCCCCAGAGGATCGTTGACCAGGTCGATGTCGACCGTGCCGGCGAGCGCGTAGGCGACGACGAGCGGCGGGGAGGCCAGGTAGTTGGCCCGGACGTCCGGGTTGATGCGGCCCTCGAAGTTGCGGTTGCCGGAGAGGACGGCGGCGACGACGAGGTCGTTCTCCTCGACGGCCTTGCTGACCTCCTCATCCAGGGGTCCGGAGTTCCCGATGCACGTCGTGCAGCCGTAGCCGACGACGTCGAAGCCGAGCTCCTCGAGGTACGGCAACAGGTCCGAGGTCTGCAGATACTCCGTGACGACCTTGGAGCCCGGCGCGAGGCTCGTCTTCACGTGCGCGTCGACGGTGAGGCCCTTCTCGACCGCCTTTTTGGCGAGAAGGCCAGAGCCGATCATGACCGACGGGTTCGAGGTGTTGGTGCAACTCGTGATCGCGGCGATAACGGCGGAGCCGTGCTTGAGGTGCGCCTCCTTACCGTCGAGGGTCACAGTGACCTCGCCGGCCGGGGCCGCTTCGGGCTTCCGGTCTCCGGGCTCGGCCCCGGCGGTGGGATCGGCCTCGCCGTCGCCGGTCGCGTCCGAGGCGCCGGACGGGGCGTCGCTCGTCGGGAAGGACTCGGTATCGTCCTCCTCGTGGCTCTGGCCCGCGGAGACGGCGCCTCCCTCCTGGCCTTCGGCCTCGTTGGCCGCGCCCTTGGCCCGCCCCCCGTCCGTGGTGGGGACGTCCGGGTTCGAGGACTCGGTGTCCGTCCCTGAACCCCCGTTCATGCTCACCATGGCGTGCTCGGAACCGACCATCTCGGCCAGGCTCTGGCGGAAGGAGTGCTTCATCTCCCCCAGCGCAACCCTGTCCTGCGGCCTCCTGGGTCCGGCGAGGCTCGACTCGACGGTATTCATGTCGAGCTCCAGCGTCTCCGTGAAGCGCGGGTCCGGCGTCTCGTCCGTGCGCCAGAGGCCCTGCTCTTTCGTGTATTGCTCGACGAGCTCGATGAGCTCCTCATCGCGGCCCGTGCCGCGCATGTACTTCACAGTTTCGGCGTCCACGGGGAAGAAGCTCGACGTCGCCCCGTACTCGGGCGCCATGTTGGCGATCGTGGCGCGGTCGGGGAGGGAGAGCTTGCTCAAGCCCTCGCCGTAGAACTCGACAAACTTGCCGACGACGCCGTGCTTACGGAGCATCTGCGTGACGGTGAGGACGAGGTCCGTTGCGGTCACGCCCTCTCGCAGGGCGCCGGTCAGCTTGAAGCCGATCACCTGCGGCACGAGCATGTAGTAGGGTTGGCCGAGCATGACGGCCTCGGCCTCGATGCCACCCACGCCCCAGCCGAGCACACCGAGGCCCTCGATCATGGTCGTGTGGCTGTCCGTGCCGACGAGAGAGTCCGGCATCGCGACGCCGTCGCGGACCTCGACGACGCGGGCGAAGTACTCCAGGTTGACCTGGTGGATGATGCCGGTCGCCGGCGGGACGACCGTGAAGTCGTCGAAGGCCTGCTGGCCCCACTTCAGGAACTCGTAACGCTCGCGGTTGCGCTGGAACTCGCGCTCGGCGTTGATCTGGAGAGCTGCGGCCGAGCCGAAGGCGTCGACCTGCACGGAGTGGTCCACGACGAGGTCGCTTGGGACGAGCGGGTTGATCTTCTTCGGGTCCCCACCGACGGCCTTCATCGCGCTCCGCATCGCCGCGAGGTCCACGACGGCCGGAACCCCGGTGAAGTCCTGCATGACGACGCGCGCCGGGAGGTAGGCGAGCTCTCCGCCTATCGACTCGGGCCAGGAGGCGAGCGCCTCGACGTCCTCCTTCGCGACGAACTTGCCGCCATTGTTCCTAAGCAGCGCCTCGAGGAGCACCCGGATCGAGAACGGCAGCGAGGAGATGTCTCCTTCTACCTTCTTGTCCAGCTCCTTCAAGCTGTAATAGGCAACCTCACCGGAACTTGTGGCAAGGGTTTTGCGAGCGCCGAACGGATCATTGTTCTGCATCTGCGGTCCCTCTCTTCGAGCCTCTCCAAAAGAGCAAAATCTAGGGCCAAGTATAACGGATTCCAAGCGACCGTCAGCCCCGGAGGGGAGCCGGTCTTATACTGAGCTCGTGGCAAAGCGCGGCTACAACCGGGACACGATTCGCGGTGGGGCGACGGACTGGGACGTCTCGCGGCCCTTCTCAAGCTACCTCAGGCTCCTGGGACGCCTGCTCGTCCACCCTTTGCGGTTCTTCGAGCTCCTGCCGAGGGTCCCGGACCCCAGGGCACCGGCGCTGTTTCTCGTTTTCTCCGGAATTTTAGCGGCCGTGGTATGGCTTTTAGCGGATGGGCTCTACGGGTCGCTGGCGGCGCTCGTACTGCCCCTGCCGCTCTCACTCGTGCTCGCCGCACCCTACCACCTGGCCTCCTGGGGCGGCAGGTTCGGTTACGTCGTTACGTGGCGCATCCTCGCCTACCCGCTTGGCTTTCTATGGCCCCTGACGGCGGTACCGGGGGTGCGGTGGATTGCGGCGGCCTACGCCGGGGTCTTGCTGCTCGCGATCGGGCTCTCGGTGGTCCGTGAGATCACGTTCGGAAGGGCGTTTCTCTCCTGCCTTGTCGTCGGCGGGCTGCTCATGTTCGTCGCCCGGGCCGTGTTGTAGGGCCGACCGGGGCTTTCTACTCCTCCGAATCTGGCGGATCCTGCATATCCCCGACAAACTCGAGAGAGACATGGTCCGTTTCCACGAAACCCAAAGACCGGTAGAAGTCGCGGGCGGTTGCGTTGTCGGAAGTCGCGATAAGCTCGACCAGGGTGGCGCCTTCAGCGGCGGCGACGCCCCTCACCTCATCGACCAGTAACCTGCCGACGCCCCGACGGCGGGCCGCGCTCGCTACGACGAGCATCGGGACCTCGACGACGACGTCGCCGTGGGCGAGGTCCGGTTTGACCCAGAGCGTCGCGGCGCCGACCACCCCCTCCTCGCCCTCTGCGACGAAGACCTTCACCCGGGGCTCATCCAGCAGCTCGAGGAGGCGCTTGAGGAAGGCCGGATACATGGGTGGCGTATCCCCGAGCGTCTCCGCCAGCTCGCTGGCAAGGTCGTGGACCGCCCTCGCGTCCGACGCGAGGGCCCCGCGTACGGTTTCTCTTCCCCCGGATAGCATGCCCCCTTCTTGCCCGGCCGGGATAGTTCGCAACCCGGGACGCCTCCGTGGGCGGGCGAGGTCGAGGGGGCGCCGGGGACCTGCAGCGAACCGTCCCCTACCTCCGAACCTCGATCTTCCCCGTAGCTCTAACGCCCCCGGACTCGTCCGTCTTTCTCCTTTATGATGGGTTTTCGGTGGCAATCGTCCGTTGCCGCGGGCTCCGAAACGGGGCCGTTGCGGCGATGCAGAGGTAGGAGGAAGCGATGGGCCGGAGGGCCGTGATCCTGGTGCTTGACGGCGTGGGGGCGGGGGACGCTCCCGACACCGCGGAGTTCGGCGACGAGGGAGCGAACACGCTAGGCAACACTGCGCGTGCGGTAGGCGGTTTGAATGTGCCGAACCTTGTCTCCCTGGGCCTGGGCAACGCCGTCGAGACGGAGGGAGTTCCGCCGGTCGAGGATCCGCGGGCGGGCTACGGGCTCATGGAGGAGCGTTCGGCGGCCAAGGCTACGCTCGCCGGCCACTGGGAGATGATGGGGATCGTCATCGAGGATGCGCTGCCGACCTACCCCGAAGGGTTCCCGGAGGAGATCCTCTCGCGCTTCGAGGGGGAGACCGGGCGCAAGGTCATAGGGAACGAGCCGGCATCGGGGACGGAGATTTTAGAGAGGCTCGGCCCCGAGCATGAGGGGACCGGCGCCTGGATCGTCTACACCTCCGCCGACTCGGTCTTTCAGGTTGCGGCGCACACCGGTGTGGTCCCCCTGAAGGAGCTCTATGAGGCCTGCGAGAAGGCTCATGCGATGCTCATCGGGGAGGGTCAGATTCTCGTCGAGCGCGTGATCGCACGCCCCTTCCACGGGAGCCCCGGAGCCTACGAGCGGGAGCACGAGAACCGCCACGACTACGGCATCACCCCGCCCCGCGCCACGTACCTGGACCTCCTGAAGAATGCCGGCCACGAGGTGGTCGCCGTCGGCAAGGTCCGGGACATCTTCGACGGACGCGGCATCACAGAGCACCTCCCCGGACAACCCGACGACGCCGCAAAGGTCGACGCCGTCCTCGAAGCCCTGGGAAGCGTGGAATCCGGGCTCGTCTTCGCTAACCTCGTGGACTTCGACGCGAAGTACGGTCACCGCCGCGACCCCGAAGGTATGGCCGAGAACCTCGAACGCTTCGATGCCCGGGTACCCGGTATCCTCGCGGCCCTCTCGGAGGACGATCTGCTTATCGTCACCGCAGACCACGGCAACGACCCGACATTCAGGGGCACCGACCACACTAGAGAGCGCGTCCCTCTTCTGGTCGTAGGGGGAGACGCAGTCGCAGGCCGGCCCCTGGGCATCAGGGGCGGCTTCTCTGATGTGGGCGCGACCGTGGCGGCGTGGCTCGGGGTGGAGAAAGAAGGGTTGCCAGGGAAAAGCTTTCTCGCGTAGACGTGGGAGGTAGGTGGAGGGACATTTGGATATGGCGGTGCTTACCAGCGGGGGCTCGGGAACGCTGTAGTGCAGGCGGGCTTCGGGAAGGGCCAGGGAGTATTCGGGGAGGAGTAGCCGCTCGATCCGAGCTTCTGTGAGCTAGCCGGTAAGATTGCGAGAATACCATGCTAGCCCCCGAAAAACGCGTGGACCGGAGGCTCAGAAGGAGGTACGGCTTGACCGGTAACGGAGGCGCAGCACGTTCGGGAAGCCCGGTGCTGGAAGCCATAGAGCTCAAGAAACGGGGCGGCGAGCTCTCGGAAGGTCTGATCCAGGAGGTGATCGAGGGCTACACCACGGAGGCGGTGCCCGATTACCAGATGTCCGCGCTCCTGATGGCGATCTTTATCAGGGGGATGGGGTACGGGGAGACGCTGGCGCTCACCGCGGCGATGGCCCGTTCCGGGGCACGGTACTCCTTCCCGGAGTGCGTGGATAAGCATTCCACAGGTGGGGTTGGAGATAAGATTTCTCTGACCTCTCTCCCCATCGTCGCCGCCTGCGGGGCGCCTGTCGCCAAGCTCTCGGGCCGGGGGCTCGGTACGACCGGCGGGACGGTCGATAAGTTGGAGGCGATCCCGGGCTTCTCCGTAGCCCTCTCCGAGGAACGGTTCCGCCGTCAGGTGGAAGGGGTGGGCCTCGCTATAGTGGAGGCCGGAGAGGTCGCCCCGGCGGATAAGGCGATCTACGCCCTCCGCGACGCCACCGGCACGGTCGACTCCCTGCCCCTCATCGGCTCCTCCATCGTCTCCAAAAAAGCAGCAACCGGCGCCGGCCACCTCCTCTACGACGTGAAGCAGGGCTCGGGCGCCTTCATGAAGAGCACGGAAGAAGCCCGCGAGCTCGCGAGCCTCCTCGTTCGCCTCAGCAACGACTCGGGCATACAAGCCTCGGCCCTCATAACGGATATGGACGAGCCTCTAGGGTCCGCCATCGGCAACGCGCTGGAGGTTCGAGAGAGCGTGCGCTTCCTCAGAGGCGAAGGCACCCCCGCCGACCTCTCGGAGATGGCCCGCGTCGTGGCGGCCCGCCTGCTGGAGCTCA
Source organism: Rubrobacter sp. (assembly GCA_016781635.1). GTDB lineage: Bacteria > Actinomycetota > Rubrobacteria > Rubrobacterales > Rubrobacteraceae > Rubrobacter_F. Next base: position 15,241 of record JADDPY010000034.1, on the reverse strand, counting down.
AGGGCATCGGTGATGCGGAGGGAGCCGTGGAACGCGCCCTCTCCTCCGGCGCCGCCTTCGAGAAGCTCCGCGAGTTTGTCGCGGCCCAGGGCGGCGACGCGGAGGCCCTGGAGGATCTGCCCGTCTCGGGGGACGTCCGCGAGGTCACGACACCCCGCCCCGGCCACGTGGTCGAGTTCGGGGCTCTGGGGGTCGGACGAGCCGCCCTCGCGCTCGGCGCCGGAAGGGAGAAGAAGGGCGAACGGGTGGACCCGGGGGTCGGCGTCGAGGTCCTGGTCAAGACGGGGGATAGAGTCGAAGAGGGACAGCCGGTCGCCCGGATCTACGGCTCGCGCAACGCCGGGAGGGCTGAGGAGTTAATCCGGTCCTCTTTGAAGGTTTCAGACGAGCCCACGCGGCGCCCCCCTGTTATCCTTGGGAGCTTGTAAAGAAGCCTGTCAGCATTCCAGCCCATGGGCTGGTTCGGCGGTAGTCCGCCTCAGAGGAGACGGTCCGGCGAGCCGATCCGGGAGCAGCAGGCGCAACAGAGAGCAGACCGCTGAGAGGCGGCGTGTCGACCAGTGTCTATCGAAGGGAGACAGATGAGCCCTGTCCACGTGCGGGCCGAGCCGGAAGATTTTGCCGAGAACGTGCTGTTGCCGGGGGACCCGAGGCGAGCGAAGTATATCGCCGACAACTTCTTCGAGGGTGCGAGGCTCGTTACCGAAGAGCGGGGGATGCTCGGGTACACCGGCACTTACAAGGGTAAGCCCGTCTCGGTGCAGACCACGGGGATGGGATGCCCGTCGGCCGCGATCGTGACGGAGGAGCTCATACGGCTCGGGGCGAAGAACCTCCTCCGGGTCGGCACCTGCGGCGGCTACAACCCCGAGATGACTCTGGGAGACCTCGTGATCGCGACCGCCGCCACCGCCCAGGACGGCACGGTTTCCAGCATCACGCAGGGTATGCCGTACGCCCCGGCCGCCCATTTCGACCTCGTACACGCCGCTTACCACGCGGCCCAGCGAATCGCCCCGGAGCGCAGGCGTTTCCTCGGGCCCATAGTGAGCTCTGACCTCTTCTACGACCCCGAGGAGGACCCCCAGGAGCTCTGGAACTCCCTCGGCGTGCTCGCGGTCGAGATGGAGGCGGCGGTGATCTTCACGCTGGCGGCGATGCACGGCGTGAAAGCCGGCTGCCTGCTCACGGTCTCCGACACCATCGCTGCCGAGGGCGTCGAGCGTATAGAAGACTCCTCCCTCAAAGGCGCGGTGGACAACATGATGGAGCTGGCGCTCGAGACCCTCGACGCCTTACACTAAGACCTCCGGGAGCGGGTGGCGGGCCGCGTAGCAGGCCCGCAAAGTATCGTAGGGAGAGACATTGACCATCCTCAACGAGTCGGGGGTACCAGACGTCGTCTCCCCGCTGCACGGCCTCTCCGGCCTGGCGGAGGACCTTGGGGATGCCCTGATCGTCGTGGCCGGCACCCGAGCCGACTTGCACCTCTCCCTCTCCCTCTCCGGCCCGCTCCCGGGCTCCCCCGCGGCGCCCGCCCCGGCCGACGCACCGGGTTTGCCGGGCGTCTCCTTCGTTCTTCTGGAGCCGGACGAGCGGCCGGAGGGCGGGATTCTGACTTCTCGCATCTTCGAGGTCGCTTCGGGCTCACGCGATGTCGGCGTGGTGCTGATCGTCGCCTGCCGCTCGGCGCGCCTCCTGGGGGTGGATCCCCACTTCGAGGCGGAGCTTGCCGAGCGGCGTCTGGGAGGCCTGCCGGTACGGGCGATCGGCATCTCAGAGGAAGCCTCCGCCGTACTCTCCAAGGAGCTCGTGGACGAGACGCTGCGGGTCCTCGTCGGCCTTAGCCCCCGCGGTGTTTCGGGCCCGGAGCACGAGGAGCCGTTGCCGGCCAAAGCCGGAGCCAAGGTTGGCGCCAGGGCCGGTTTTCTCGGCAGGTTGAGGGGGAGGTCGGGGGGCCACGGGGCGCACGATGACGTATTCGAGCGCAGACCGGTCGTGCTGCTCGGCGGGGCTTCGGGTTCGCGGGAAGAGTTGGCCTCGGATCTCAGGCGGGCCGGGGTCGAGGTCGTCGGGAGCGTGCCGGCGGACGCGCGGGGCGGCTTGCCGGGCGGGGTTCCGGAGCTTCCGGTGGTCGGGGAGGGGACTGTCGTGGCGGTCCTGGACCCATACCTCGTCCGGGCGGCTCGGAAGGCAGAGGAACGCGGGGCACAGGTGGTGAGGACGCTGTTCCCCATCGGGGTGGACGGCACGGCCCGCTTCATCGGCGACGTCGTAGCGGCGACCGGAGGCATAACGAGCGAGGTGGTCCACGCTCGGCAGGTCTGGGAGGGCATCGAGCACCTTCGAAGCAGGATCCGGGGCAAGCGAGTCTTCCTTACCGGGGACTCGGGTTTGGAGATCCCGCTCGCCCGCTTCCTTGCGAACGCGGGGGCGGTCGTCCTGGAGGTGGGGACGCCGCGCCTGGAGAAGCGCTTTCTCGGGGTGGAGCTCTCGGCGTTGGGATCGGACGTGGACGTGGTCGAGGCCCCGGACTGGCGGGCGCAGCTCGAGCGTATAGAAGCGGCCCGTCCGGATGTGGTAGTGGCGAGCCCTGGTCTCTTCGTCCCACTCGTGGCGCGAGGGCACCTGTGCCGCTCGTCGCTGGCCCTTCTCGCCCTCGATCCGCGGGGTTACGAGGGGGCGCGCAGGGTGCTCGCGCTCTTCGCCCAGACGTTCGAGCGGGCCGAGGCCCTGGACGCCCTCAACCTGTGAGTCCGGTAGGTAGTACGGGGCGAGGGTGAGGGTACTGCGCGGCCTCTACGAGGGCCCCGGCAGCCACGGCATCCTTCGGGTAGCGGCTTCCGTAGAGGGGGTGCAGGCGGTGCTGCGCGCCTACCCGGAGGAGGGGTACTTCTCGGCGATCCACGGCGCGCTCACGCGTTCCGGGGATCCGGCGCCGGTCTCCCTGAGCCCCGTCGGCGGTCCGGGTCTCGCGCGCGACCTGCAGGAGATCTTGCGCAGGTCTCCCGACGCCGAGGCGGTGATCCTGGTGCGTTCCGAGGCGGCACTGCTCTCCGGGGAAGAGTTCTCTGATCCCGTACTCCCCGAGAGCAGCGAGACCGGCCGGAGGCCGAAGCTCGTGACCTGCCCCTGGGAGTCGCCTTCCTTGCGCGAGATCGAGGCCGCCGACCTCGCCCTCGAGGAGCTCGTCAGGGTACACGCGAGGCCCCAGGCGAGAAGCCTGACCCCGACGGTCAACATCTTCGGACCGCCGCTCTTCGGGCCGGGCGCGGAGGAGGAAGCCCGGGAGGTGGAGCGTCTCCTGAACCTTCTGGGGATCGGCGCGACACGGGTGCCGCTCGGTACCTCGGTCGGAGAGTTCGCCCGCCTCCCCCGGGCCTGGGCGAACATCGTGCTCTACCGGGAGGTCGGAGAAGCGGCGACCCGCTTCTTGCAGAACGAGTTCGGGATGCCGCGCGTGACGACCCCGCCCCTGGGCTCGGCGGGGACGGGAGCGGTCATGCGGGCGGTGGGCGAGCTGTGCTCGCTGGACGCAGGGAGGGTGCGCCGGACGGTGTGGGCGGAGCTCGCGCGAACGGCGAAGCTGCCATGGTACGCTCGCCTCGCCGTCCCCGAGACGTTCGCAGGGCGCAGGGCCGTCATCTTCGGAGATTTCACCTACGCTCTCGGGCTGGGGTACACCTTGGCGCGTGAGGTTGGGCTAGAGGTCGCATGGGCGGGGACGTACCTCTCTCAGCTCGAAAAGGACTTCCTTTTCCAAGCCGGAACGTTCACCGAAGAAGCGTTCGTCACCGACGACCCCGACGAGGTCGCCGCCCGCGTGGAGGAGGCGGACCCGGACCTCATCGTCGGCACACACCTCGAAGGAGACGTCGCCGACGCCCTCGGCATCCCGTTCCTGCCCCTCTGCCCCCCCGTTGCTCAGAATCCATTCGTGGGGAAGCCGCTGATGGGCTATTCGGGGTCGAGCGTGCTCGCCGACGCCCTCGATGGCGCTTTGGGCAATCCGCCGAGGGAACACAGGCGTGGAGGCAAAGCCCGTGCACTCGGATGGACCGAGGAGGCGCTGGAGGCGCTGGAGGACGTGCCGGCCTTTCTGAGGGGCCGCACGCGCAGGCTCGCCGAGGAGCGGGCGAGGGCCGCCGGCTCACCCACCGTAACCCCCGAGATCCTGGAGGACAGCCGTCCCTGATGCCCCCCGCTCAGCCGCTATAATCCTCGCGAAGAAAGGAAGGCGCATCTTTGGGAATCAGAGACTTCATCGAATACCTCAGGGAGCACAGGGAGAAAACCGAGAATCCCCGGGAGCTCTCGGAATCCGAGCGTCAGGAGGTCTTGCACGAGGCCGAGATGATGGTCGGGATGGCGGATGCCGCCATTCGCGAGCTCGGGTCGGTGATCGCCAACCGCAGGATCAACCTGCCCGAAGAGCACGCCGTCCGCTTCGCCCAGGACGTCTTTCTCTACCTCAAAGACGAAGAAGAGAAGGTCAAAGACAAGCTCCGCTGACAAGCACGGTGGCGCACCGATGATCCACCCGCCTCCTGAAAGGCGACGCAGTGGGCATTGTTTCCCCGCTCTCCCCTATTGCAGCCCTGCGTCCGGGCTGCTTCGAGCGCAGCGTCCGCAAACTGGGGGCCATGGGCTTCGAGGTACGCGTCGGGGGAAACAAGCCCTCGTCGTCTCCGGCTTCTCGAACAAAGGCCCCCTGGGGGAAAGCTTCTCGCCGCAACCGACGGCTTCGACTTCGGCCACACCGATTCCATGCCGCCCGCTGTACCTCCAACAGACCGTCCGTGGAGCCGGGCGGTAAGAGCGGGGACGGTAAGGGGCGCGGAGGCATTGGTATACTCAGAGCAAGTTCGCCCTTCACGCTGGTTCGGCGAGGCGGGGCAAAGATCGCAGGTCCTCACGAACACGGCGCTGCCAGCGGGAGGTATGAAGGATGACTAGAAGAAAGTTGGCGCTTCCTGTGATGGTAGCCCTGCTGACGCTTACGGGAGGATGCACTTTCGGGGGCGATCGGTCCGAGGAATCCGGGCAAAAAGCTACGAACGTGGCTCAGGAGGCACCCGAGCCGAGCGCCGGCGTCTCCGGAGACGAGCCCGTGGCGCAGGTGGCGTCGCAGGTGGAGCCGAGCATCGTTCAGGTGAACGTGGAGGGGATCCAGGAGACGCCGTTCGGGACGCAAGAGGCGCAGGGGCTGGGTAGCGGTGTGATCTACCGCGAGGACGGCTTCATCGTCACGAACAATCATGTGGTCCAGGACGCGAGCGAGGTCAACATCGCCTTCGCCGACGGGAGCATCGAGCGCGGCGAGGTCGTCGGGAACGATCGTGCCACCGACCTTGCGGTCGTGAAGGTGGAGCGGGGCGACCTGCCGGCGGCGCGGTTCCGTGAGGGCGCGGACCTGACGCCAGGCCAGCTCGCGGTCGCGATAGGGAGCCCGTCCGGGTTCCAATCCACCGTGACCGCCGGGGTCATAAGCGGCATCAACAGGTCCCTGCCGCCGGAGCTCACGGGGGGCGACAGCTCGCTCGTCGACCTTATCCAGACGGATGCGGCCATCTCCCCCGGCAACTCGGGCGGCGGGCTGGCCGACCGCGCCGGAGAGATCGTCGGTATCAACGTCGCCTACCTGCCGCCGGCGCAGACCGGTGCGGAAAACATAGGGTTCGCGATTCCTTCGGATACGGCGATCTCGGTCGCCGACCAGCTTATCGAGGACGGGGAAGCGACCCAGCCGTTCCTGGGGGTCGATCTGGAAGCACTCTCCCCGGAGGACGCCGAGCAGTTCGGTATCCCGGTCAACGGAGGGGTGCTTGTCCGGGACGTCGTGCCTGGCGGTCCGGCGGACGAAGCCGGGCTGGAGCGGGGCGACGTGATCGCGGCGGCCGGCGACGTCGAGGTCGCGAGCTACGGCGACCTCCTGGGGACCCTGCGCGACTATCGTCCCGGCGATACCATAGACCTGACGGTCGTCCGGGACGGCGAGGAGCAGCAGTTCGAGGCCGAGCTGGACGAGAGCCCGCGACGTTGAGAATCACGGATAGGAGGGGCACTAGCGTGTGGAAGAAGCGGATGGTCGAGACTTTCGCAATCTTGACCATAGGAGATGGCGCTATAGAGGTGATCGCGCCGAAGCAGCATTCCCTTCTTTGGGAGGCGGGGCCCGAGGCTGCTCGTAGGGTCGCCCGCTTCTTCGCCGAGAACCCGAACTACATGCGGGCCCTGGGCGCGGCGCAGATCGGCTTCGGGATCTGGCTCGCCCTCAAGCAGTACGAGGAGGGCTGACACCGGTGGGCCACGGGCACGATCACTCGCATGGGGGTCACGGGCACTCCCACGATCATCAGAGCACGCCGAAGCGTTCGCTCGCGGTCGTGCTGGCCCTGACCGGCTGTTTCATGGTGGCCGAGGTGATCGGGGGCCTCTTCACGGGCTCCCTTGCCCTACTGGCCGACGCCGGACACATGCTCTCGGACACCGCCTCTCTAGCGGTGGCGCTCTTCGCCGCCTGGCTCGCCGGTCGCCCGGCGACACCGTCCCGCAGCTTCGGCTTCCGGCGGGCGGAGATTCTCGCCGCCCTGTTCAACGGGTTGACGCTCGTAGCGATATCGGTCTGGATCTTCGTGGAGGCATACCAGCGCCTCTCGGAGCCGCCGGAGGTCTTGGGCGGACTGATGCTCGCCGTCGCCGTGCTCGGCCTCCTGGTGAACATCGCCGGGGCCGTGATCCTCTCGCGCTCGAGCGGTGAAAGCCTGAACGTCGAGGGCGCCCTGCGGCACGTGATCGCCGACGTCTTCGGCTCGGTCGGCGCGATAATCGCCGCCGTCGTCATCATCTTCACCGGCTGGCGCTACGCGGACCCCCTGGTCAGCGCCCTTATCGGCCTCCTGGTCCTCGCCTCCTCATGGAAGCTCCTGCGAGACTCGGTCATCATCCTCCTCGAAGCCACCCCCCGCGGCATCGACGCCGAAAACGTGGGCGGCAAGATGGTCGGCGTCGATGGCGTACGGGAGGTCCACGACCTCCACATCTGGACGATAACCAGCGGCTTCCCCGCCCTGGCCGCCCACGTCCTCGTCGGCCGCGACGAGAACTGCCACGACAAACGCCGCGAGCTCGAAGAGCTGCTGGAACACGAGTACGGCATAGAACACACCACCCTTCAGGTCGACCACGCCGGTGACCACCACGCCACCCTCCACTCCCTCAAATTCCGCTCCCAAAGCGAGTAACGCGGGCCTCGCAACGCGCGCCCTCTCCCACGTCTCGGTTCGACGCAAGCTCATCCCTTTGGAATATTCATGGACCCGGACGTCATCAGCTCACGTTTTTCACACCAACATCTCAACGCATGTTAGGATGAAACCATGAGAAACGAACGTTGTGATTTGCTTTGTTTGGACGCACCCAGGGCGGAGAGCATCCGTCGGGCGCTCTTGGAGGATGGTGCCGCTCGCGAGGCTTCGGAGCGGGCTAGGGCGCTCTCGGACCCGACGAGGCTCACGCTCGCGGCGGCATTGCGCGAGGCAGGGGAGTCGGGAGAGGTCGGGGAATTGTGCGTCTGCGATCTCGCCTGGATCTCCTCTCGCGCCCAGAACCTGGTCTCGCACCACCTGCGCACGCTCCGCTCCCACGGCCTCGTGGGCTCCCGCCGGAGCGGCAAGCTCGTCATGTACTCCCTCACCCCCGCCGGGCGAGCCCTCCTCGGCGCCGTGCTCGGCGAGAAGTCGGAGCCCGCGAAAGCCGTGACGCGATGAGCCGCCCGAGGAAGATGCTCCCCGTACTGGGGGCAGGAGCTGGCCGAGCAGCCCGTCGGTTCGACGACGCGCGAGGAGCATAAGTACGAGCCTCCCGTGGACGGTACGGAGCGGACGGTGGTGCGGGTCGAGGGCATGGACTGTGCGAGCTGCGCGATCACGGTAGAGAGAGGGGTCGCAAAGCTGCCCGGCATCCATCGGGCGACCGTGAACTTCGCGGCGGGCCGCCTGGACGCCGAGCACGCCCCCGGCCTCCGGCTTGAAGAGATAGAGCAGGCGATCAGGGACGCCGGCTTCGGCGTGGGCAGTACCGAGGTAGTAGACGGGACGCCCTTCTGGCGTACCCCGAGGGCGCTCTCGACGGCCGCATCGGCGCTCCTGTTTCTCGTCGGGCTCTCGCTCGGCTTCACCGGTGCGCCGGAGGTTGCGCGAGTGGGGGTTTACCTAGCCGCCATCGTGGTCGGGGGGCTGCCGATCTTCCGGGCGGCCATCGCCGGCTTGCGCGCACGCCACATGGACATGAACGTGCTCATGGGCGCCGCGACTATCGGGGCCGTGGGCATCGGCGAATGGGCGGAGGCCGCCTCGGTCGTGGTCCTGTTCGCCGTCGGCAACGCCCTTCAGGTCTACGCGGTGGACAGGACGCGGGGCGCGGTGCGCTCGCTCGTCCGGCTCGCCCCGAGCGAGGTTCTGGTCAGGAGGGGTAACGCCGAGGTTGTCGTACCAGCGGATGATGTTGGCGTTGGTGAGACCGTGGTCGTCCGGCCCGGCGAGAGGCTCGCGGTAGACGGCGTGGTGACCGAGGGATCTTCGGCGGTGGACGAGGCCCCGGTTACGGGGGAGAGCGTGCCGGTGGAGAAAGGGCCGAGGGACGTGGTTTACTCGGGCACTCTCAACAGCTCCGGAGGGCTACTGGTCCGGGCGACGAAGCGAGCGGGGGACTCGACGCTTCAGAGCATCGTCCGGCTCGTGGAGGATGCGCAGGCGAAGAAGGCGCCCGCAGAACAGTTTGTCGACCGCTTCTCACGCGTCTACACGCCGGTAGTGGTGGCGATGGCCGTACTCCTGGCGGTTGTACCTCCTCTGCTCGGGGCCTCCTTCGGAGATTGGTTCTACCGGGGCCTGGCGCTGCTCATCATCGCTTGCCCTTGCGCGCTCGTGATCTCCACCCCCGTCACGGTGGTCTCCGGGATCGGGGCGGCGTCGCGGCGGGGCATCCTGGTGAAGGGCGGGGCGGCGCTCGAGGCCGCGGGAAGGATCAAGGCGCTTGCCTTCGACAAGACGGGTACTCTGACGGAGGGCCGACCCGTAGTCTCCCGCGTCGTGGCGCTGAATGGCAAGGACGAGACCGAGGCGGTGAGGTTGGCCGCGGCGCTGGAACGGCGCTCGGAGCATCCTCTGGCACACGCGATCCTGACGGAGGCCGAGAGGTACGGTACAGGTATCCTGCCGCCGGTCGAAGGATTCCGCTCGGTCGCAGGGCGGGGCGCCGAGGGCAAGATCGCGGGAAGACGCTACGCTATAGGCAGCCCCCGGCTCTTCGCCGAAGCGGGCGTCTCCCTGGATGGCGCCGGAGGGGCGCTGGAGGAGGTCGAACGGGAGGGCGAAACGCCGGTGATCCTGGGCGACGAGAACGGCCCCATCGCCGTCTTCGGGCTCGCCGACGCCGTGCGTCCCGACGCGAAGGCCACGATCTCGGCGCTCCGGGAGGCCGGGGTCGAGAACCTCGTGATGCTCACGGGAGACGCCGAAGCGCCTGCCCGCAGGACGGCGGAGAACCTGGGCATCGGCTACAGGTCCGGGCTCCTGCCCGAAGATAAGGTCGAGGCGATGCGCGGGCTCGTGGCGGAGCACGGCTCGGCGGGCATGGTCGGCGACGGCGTAAACGACGCGCCGGCGCTCGCCGCCTCCTCCGTAGGCTTCGCGATGGGTGCGGCGGGCACCGACGTGGCGCTTGAGACCGCTGACGTGGCGCTCATGCAGGACGACCTGCCGAAGCTCGCGGAGGCGGTGACGCTCTCGCGCGCCGCCACGGGGATCATCAAGCAGAACATCCTCGTCTCGGTGATCGTGAAGGGGGTTTTCGTCGCCCTGGCGCCCTTCGGCCTCGTTGCGCTGTGGCTCGCCGTCCTCGTCGACATGGGCACCTCCATCGCCGTCACGCTCAACGGCCTCCGGCTCTTCCGCGCCAGAGACGTCCGGGGTCGGGGTTAAGGAGAACCAGTTGCCAAAGTTGCTGATCATCGGCGGCCTTTTCGTCCTGGCGGGACTGTGCGAGATCGGCGGGGGATACCTGATCTGGGGCTGGCTCCGACAGGACAAGCCCCTCGCGTGGGCGCTACTGGGAGCCGTGCTTCTCGCGCTGTACGGGGTGATCGCCGCCCTGCAACCCATCGACGCCTTCGGGCGCGTGTACGCCGCATACGGCGGCGTTTTTATAGCCCTCGCGCTTGGTTGGGGCGTCCTCGTGGAAGGGTGGCGACCCGACCGATACGACGTCCTGGGGGCCGCCATCGCCGTCCTCGGGGTGCTAGTCATGGTCGCTCCTTCCCGCGGCTGAAGGCCGTAAAAAGGAGAGAGGCTTGACGGAGGCTTTCGAGAGGCTCAAGCGGTGGGCAAGGAGGCTCAAGACGGAGGTGTATGCGTTGTACCTGGCGTACAAGGACTCGCGGGTTCCCCTGTACGCTCGGGTATTCGCCGCGGTCGTGGTGGGGTATGCGTTCAGCCCTATAGACCTCATCCCCGACGCCATCCCCGTTCTCGGATACCTGGACGATCTGGTGCTCGTCCCCCTCGGTGTGGCGCTCGCGATACGCATGATTCCGGCGGCCGTGCTCGCCGAGTGTCGCGCGAGGGCGCGGGAGGTCATGGCGAGCGGTAAACCGGTGAACAAGGTGGCGGCGGCGGTAGTGGTGACGGTGTGGATCGCCCTTGCGGTGCTCGCGGTCTTTCTCGTCGCGAGGTGGGCGCGGCCTTTGTAAAAACGTCGCGGCGACCTTCGCGAGGGCCTTCCGGTAGCACGATTTTGGTGTGCTAGGATTGCAACGCCCGTCCGGAACACGCGGGCCCGGTACCCGCCGGCCTTTCGGGTTGAACTGTGAAAAAGCAACGAGAGAGGTAGGGGAGTTGGGCAAGAACAGGGGCGCGCAGGGCCAGCAAGCGGCGGGCGGTGGGCCTTCCAGGACAACGGTAATTATCGGCCTGGTAATCCTCGCATTCCTGGCGGGCTTCGGCGCGCTGATCTGGTACGACAGCAGCCAGAGCTCCGGCCCGCCAAGCGGCGTCAAAGATTTCGACGTGGCGAGCGGTGAGGGCAACCACACCCAGGACCCCGTGAACTACGAGCAGACCCCCCCGGTTGGCGGGGCGCACAACAACGTGTGGCAGAACGCAGCCTTCTACGACCAGCCCATACGCAACGAGAACGCGGTCCACACGCTGGAGCACGGGGCGGTTTGGATCACCTACTCCCCCGACCTCCCGCAGGACCAGAAGGACAGAATACGGGAGCTCGTCGAAGGCCGGGACTGCCTGATGGCGAGCCCCTACCCCGACCTTCCGGGTGGCACCCCGATCGTGGCCTCGGCATGGGGAAAGCAGCTTGCCGTCGAGAACGCAAACGACGAGGCCCTCCAGGGGTTCATCCAATCCTTCCGCCGCGGGCCCCAGACCCCCGAGCCCAACGCCACCTGCACCGGCGGAACAGCGGAGCCCGCCTAGATGAGGTCCACGAGCCCCCTTCCTACCGCCACGAAACGGGGGGAAGGCTCGGAGCCTTCCCGAAGCAGACGAGCCCTCGTCCTCGTCGGGTTGCTAGTCGGGGTCTTTCTGGTCGGGGCAGCGCTCGCCAGCTTCTACCTGAGCTTGTCGTACAGGCCTCCCGGAGAAGATTCTGCGGAGGCCGGGTTCGCCAGGGATATGGCGGTGCATCACGCCCAGGCCGTACAGATGGCCGAGATCGTGCAGCGCAGGACCGAGAGTGGCGAGATAAGGCTGCTCGCCACCGATATCGCTCTCACCCAGCAGGGGCAGATCGGCCAGATGCAGGGCTGGCTCGCCGTGTGGCGCCTCCCGCAGACCGGGGACGAGGCCCCGATGTCCTGGATGGGCCATCCTACCAACGGTCCGATGCCGGGCATGGCAACCCCCGAGGAGATAAGCGCGTTGGAGACCCTGCCGCCCGACGAGGCGGACGAGCAGTTTCTGCGGCTCCTCATCCCGCACCACGAGGCCGCCATCCCGATGGCCGAGGCCGTACTCGCAGAGACCGACCGGCCCGAGGTCGAGCAGCTCGCGAGCGCGATCGTCGCCTCACAGCGGAACGAGATCCAGATTATGAAAGACCTCCTGAGGAGCCGAGGAGCCGTCCCACCGGCAGAAGCCCCGACCGAAGGAGCACCGCATGGAGGCCACGAGCACTAGAGGATAGGTTACTGGCTAGTCGCGCCTTACGACCCCCTGGCGCCAGGCGTAGACCGCGGCCTGTGTCCGGTCGGCGAGGTGGAGCTTTCCGAGGATGTTCGAAACGTGACTCTTGGTAGTCTTCTCGCTGATGTAGAGGCGGCCCGAGATCTCCGCGTTCGAGAGCCCGTCAGCTATAAGTTTCAGTACCTCTAGCTCCCTCTCCGAAAGGTCCTGGAACACGTTCGGCTCCGTACCCCTGGCGCCGTGGATCTCACGCACCACCCTCGCCGCCACCCTGGGATGCAAGATTGCCTCGCCCACGGCGGCCTTTCGAACGGCATCGGCAAGTTCCTTTGGTCCGACCTCTTTGAGGACGTAGGAGAGAGCGCCAGCGCGGATCGCGGGGAAGACGTGCTCGTCGTCGTGGTAGGAGGTAAGGACCACGACGTTCGTGCGCGGTGAGATCGCCCTGAGACGGCGCGTCGCCTCGACGCCGTCGATGCCGCCCGGCATGATCAGGTCCATCAGAGCGACGTCGGGGGCGTGTTCTGCGGCGAGCTTCACGGCCTCTTCTCCGCTACCGGCCTCGGCGACGACCGAGATCCCGGGCTGCGTCTCCAGAAACGCCCGTACCCCCCGCCGAACGAGCTCATGGTCGTCCACCAGCAATACGGTTACCGCTTCGCCCATCTTCTCCCCTCTCCTCGTGCCTCTCCCAGAGGACAAACGCAGATAACGCGCGTCCCCTCCCCCAGAGCGCTCTCGACGTCGATGTACCCGCCGAGCCCCTCCATCCGCTCCCCCATGCTTCTGAGGCCGAAGCCTCCGCTAGCCTTACCCGTGTCGAAGCCACGCCCGTCGTCGGAGACACGAAGCGTGAGGGCGTCGGGGCCGTAGTCGAGGTCCACCTCCACACCCTTCGCCGCGCTGTGCTTGGCGACGTTCGCGAGGGCCTCCTGCGCCACCCGGAAGAGCGCCTGCTCGACTTCCAAAGGCGTCTCGCGCTCGCCCTGGACGCGGACTTCGGCCGGGATCTCGCTCCCGCGTGACCACGCCGCGGCATATTCGCGAAGGGCCGAGGCGAGGCCCTCCCCCTCCAGGGCGGCCGGGCGCATCTCGTGGATCAGGACGTTCAACTCCTTCTGGGTACCGCGCACCAGCTCCTCGGCCTGCACGAGATGGGCCTCGGCGGCTCCTCTGTCCTTCTGGATGAGGGCGCGTGCGGCGGCGACCTGTAAGGAGGTGGCGAAGACCTGCTGCTTGACGGAGTCGTGCAGGTCCCGGGCGAAGCGGTTGCGGGTCTCCAGCGTGGCGAGCTCGCCCCTGGTCTGCATGAGGGTTTCGAGCTGCGCGGCCATGCTGTTGAGCTCGCGGGAGAGCTGTCCGAGCTCGTCTTTCGAACGATCCTCGACGTTTACGGAGAAATCTCCCCCGCTCCACCTCTGGGCGGCGCGGGCCAGCCTGCGCAAGCGCCGGGTCAGCCCCCACGCGGTCACGAAGCCGAAGAGCGTACCGAGGAGGGCAGCCGGGAGCATTAGGAGGACCGCGCTTATCCCTACCCCGATCAGGAGTGCCCCGGTGAGGTTCGGCACTCGTACCGTCCCCACGAGCGCGCCCGAGACGCGGCCGTCCCCATCTTCGAGCGGCACTACCGTCAGCATCCTCTCCCCGGTGTTGGCCGAGAGGCGCCTGGAGCTCTCTTCGCCACCGAGGGCCGCGTCGACCAACGGGTCCAGGCCGTCGATGCGAGCCGCGTCGAACCTCTTCCCCTCCGGGAAATCCTGAAGCTCCGGGGTGGAGACGAGCAGTCGCTGCTCCTCGTCAATGACGAAGAGCGACCCGCCACCCGGCCCTAACTCGAAGCTCGTGGGGTCCTCGCGCCGTGCCCCTGCCTCCCGAACCTCCGCCCCGCCCGTGAAGTCCGCCAGCTCCTGCCGCAATCCGTCTGCGTCCGGTGGCGTCTCCTGGAGGTGAGTCTCCAGGCGCGGTGCGAGATCGTCCCTTATCTGTTGGGCGGCCAGGGTCGGCGGTAGGTTCGAGTTCAAAAAGGCCACCACCGCGCTTACCACGAGCAGTTCCAGGGCGAGTAGTGCCACCACGGTCACGAGCGTGTAGGTAAAGGTCAGCTTCCATCGCAGACGCCGCAGCGAGAAGATGCCGCGCTTCACGTCTCGCTCACCGGCTCCGGAGTCTTCAAGGCATAAGGGTGGTCAACCGCGATCGCGTTCCAGCAGGAGCATCATGACGACGCTCGCGAGGAGAAGGTCCTCTTCCGCCTCGGAGAAATCTCCGAGCTTCTCCAGACGGAACCTGCTCTCCAGGAGGGCGCGTTGCTTCCGGAGGCGCAACACCGTATCGTCACGTAGGTCGATACGGTAGGCAGGGTTGAAGAAGAGCCCGCCCAGGACGTCGCCGAACGGGATCATCTCCAGCAGGCCGTCGGCCACCTTGATCCAGGGGTTCTCTTCCCGGATGCCGCCGACCTCTCTGCCGCCCACGTCCACGATGCCGTAGGCGCTCTTCCAGAGTGACCTCACGCCCTGGCGCCTGACGTGGCCGAGAAGCCGCCCATCCGGTGCGGTTACGGCGTAGCTCGCGCCGAAGTCCAGAATCCTGTCGGCCTTCAAGCGGAACAGTGCCTCGCGCTGCCCCTCGTCCCGGTAGACCATAACGTCTTCCCTGAGCTTGAACTTCTTTTTCCGGACGTAGGCAACCTGCCTCCCGTGCGCGTCCACCACCCCGACCCGCGTGCCGATCGTAAAGATTTTGAAGCTCAGGTCCAGCGGATACTCTTGCATGCTACGGACTCCTCCCCGGGGTTCTACCCCATTTTAGCGGCTGCCCCAAAAAGCCGACGGGGCTCCGGCGCATCGAGTCAGGACCCCATAAACATCTCGGTTCTCGCTAACCCCTAGCGGGAGATAAGGTCGGCGATCAGGGGATAGCGGTACTCACCGTACTTGTTGACCTTGTAGGCGGCGTATGCGCCGTGGACGAAGGGGACGACGGTGAGGAGGGCCATGACAGGGATCAAGAGGAAGCCGATCAGAACGATCGTCAGCACCCCC
>JADDPY010000631.1:1387-1637 GCA_016781635.1 Rubrobacter sp. | reverse complement strand
GTTGTCCGGTGTCCTCGAGCATGCCGGCCTCGGCCAGGAGCGAGACAGCCGGAACGCCGAGGGCGTCGCCGATGGCTCTCAGCACCTTGATGGACGGCTGGTGCAGCCCCCGTTCGACCTGGCTGAGATAGGCGTTGGAGACGGAGGTCAAGGCGGCGAGCTCGCGCAGGGACAGGTCGGCGACACGCCGCTGGTGGCGGATGAAGGCGCCGAGCGTCTCGAGCTGGCGGTTCCACCCCGGCACTGCGGC
>JADDPY010000631.1:0-1337 GCA_016781635.1 Rubrobacter sp. | reverse complement strand
CTGCTACCCCCGAGCGGAAGACCAGGACATGACCCCTCCAGCACTGTCGACAGTCGCGCCCGTCACCTGCCCGCCCGTCGCCCCGAGCGGCGGTAGCACGGCCGTCCCGTCGAAGGCGGCTGCGGTGACCATGTCCATCGTCAAGTCGGCGGTCAAGGAAGGCGCTCACTACTGGCGCCGCCTGCCGAGCCGCGGGTTCCCCCCGCTCACCGTCATGACCGACACGGCTCGGTGGGTCCAGATGATGAGCGACCGGCGTCCGCCGACCTGGAGCAGCCCGCACACCGTCGTGTTCAGCACCCCGATCGCGCGGTTGCGGGACTTCACCGATGGCGCGACCGACGACGTCGTCCCGACCCTGTTCCTGCCTCCGCAGGCCGGCCACGACTCCTGCATCGTCGACTTCAGCCCGGAGCAGAGCCAGGTCCGCACCGCGCGGGCGGCCGGCCTGACCCGGCTGTTCTCCCTGGACTGGGTGGGTGCGACGGCCGAGTCGAAGAACAGCACCGTCGACGACTACATCGCTGTCATCGACCAGGCTGTCGAGCATCTCGGCGGACGGGCCAACCTGGTCGGCGACTGCCAGGGCGGCTGGCTCGCCACCATCTACACCGCGCTGCGACCCGAGCGGGTGCACACCCTGACGATCGCCGGTGCGCCGATCGACTTCCACGCCGGCCAGCCGCCGATCGCCGAGTGGGTCAACAGCCTGGGTGGCAACGACCTGGCCTTCTACCGCGGCCTGGTGTCACGGGCCGGCGGCGTGCTGCCCGGCAAGCACATGCTCAACGGCTTCATCATGCTCAAGCCGGAGTCCGAGGTCGAGAAGAACATCCAGCTGTTCAGCCACCTGGACGACCCGGAGCACATCGCGCGTTACCGGGAGTTCGAGGACTGGTTCAAGCACGTCCAGGACATCCCCGGCGCCTTCTACTTGTGGATCATTGAGCACCTGTTCCGGGACAATCAGCTGGTCACAGGTCAGCTGGAGGTCGGCGGCAAGAGGGTCGACCTGGGACGCATCTCCTGCCCGCTGAACCTGCTGGGCGGCGCGACCGACCACATCACCCCGCCGGCCCAGGTCTTCGCGGCCGCCGACCACGTCTCGACGCCCGCGAAGGACATCACCCGCGCCACCACCAGCGGCGGGCACCTGGGCCTGTTCATGGGCAGTGAGGCGCTGCGCGAGTTCTGGCCTGTCATCTTCGTTGACGTGGCCGGTCGTTCCGGTCCGCAGACGCAGGACCGCGCCGACGCCCGGGCCGCCACGGCGCCGCACGACCCGCTGATCCCCGCTCCCTAGTACCAGGCCGGATCGGGGGCCCGGTCGGATCGCC
>JADDPY010000461.1 GCA_016781635.1 Rubrobacter sp. | reverse complement strand
AGTCCACCGTCGCGCTGCCCGAGCTCTGTCCGTCCGGGCGGCGAGGAACTTCTTCCGGGAACGGGCGGTCGAGGCCCTGGTCGCGGAAGGAAACCTCGTCTTCCAGAGGCTCCAGGTGTACGAAGACCGTCGTCATCGGGAGCGCCTCCACGACGTCGCGCTCCAGGTCTTCGGAGAGGTCATGGCCGCGCCTCACGCTCCAGGAGCCGGGGACGAGGACGTGCATGCTGACGAACCGCCGGACGCCGGCGCTGCGCGTGCGCAGGGCGTGAAACTCGACGCCGTTCTCCCGGTAGCGCTTCCGGTAGCGGGAGATCACGCCATCCACCACCCTCAAGTCCTCGGGGGGGAGCGCGGTATCCAGCAGGCCATGGGCGGCCTCATTCAGGATACGAAAGCCGACCCACACGATGTTCGCGGAGACGACTAGCGCGATCAGGGGGTCCAGGACGAGCAACCCCGTAGCGCCGACGAGGAGGACGCCGGCCACCACCCCGGCCGTGGTCCACACGTCGGTGATGAGGTGCCGCCCATCGGCGCGCAGCGCGGCCGAGCGGAGCCTGCCGCCGGCGCGCAGCAGCACCAGCCCCACCACACCGTTCAGGGCTGCGGCCACGAGCGAGACGACGAGGCCCACCCCGACGTTCTCGAGCGGCTGCGGATCGTACAAACGCCCGACGGCCGTCGCCACTATAAATGCAGCGGCGGCCAGGACCAGGGCGCCCTCCAGGGCGCTCGCAAAGAACTCGGCCTTGGTGTGGCCGTAGGCGTGCTCCTCGTCGGGGGGACGGGCGGCGACCGAGAGCGCCCAGAAGGCACCGACGGCCGCTATCAGGTTCGCCGAGGACTCGGCCGCGTCCGAGAGCAGGCCCACCGAGCCGGTCAGGCCGTACGCCGCCGCCTTCAGCCCCACGGTCGCGAGCGCCGCGGCGATGGACACGGCCGCGTAGAATCGCGCCGGGCGTCCCGGCGACGGACGGGGACCGGTCCTTCCGCCTACGTCCGTCGCTAAAACGTCCTCCCGCACCATCGACCGCCCCACAACATCGGGTGATATTAGCAGCCCTCGCGGTCCTTCTTCGCCCGGCGTTTCCGACCCCGGTCCTCCCGCATATCCCGGGCTCCTGGGCGAGGTTTTTCTCTTCGAGACTCCTATCTGTGATACACCCTTGCGATCCGTCCATCAGCGAAAGCGAGGAGCAATTCATGCGCGCGACCGTCTTTCATGCCCCCGGTGACGTCCGAGTGGAGAACGTCCCCGACCCGAGGGTGGAGAGCCCGACGGACGCGGTGGTGAGGGTCACCCACGCCTGCGTCTGCGGCTCGGACCTGTGGTTCTACCGGGGCATCTCGCAGTGGGAAGAGGACTATCGCTGCGGTCACGAGTGGATGGGCGTCGTAGAGGACGTGGGCAGCGAGGTGAGGACGGTGAAGCCGGGCGACCGGGTCCTCTCCCCCTTCGCGTTCTCGGACGGAGATTGCGAATACTGCCGGAAGGGCCTGCACACCTCCTGCGTGCACGGCGGCTTCTGGGGCGGCGCGGACAGCGACGGCGGGCAGGGCGAGGCCGTGCGAGCGCCGTTGGCGGACGGCACGCTCGTGAAGGTGCCCGAGGATGTCGGGGATGACGAGACGATCCTCAAGTCCCTCCTCCCGCTCACGGACGTAATGGGCACGGGACACCACGCGGCGATCTCGGCCGGCGTCCGCGCCGGGGGTACGGCGGCGGTCGTCGGGGACGGGGCC
>JADDPY010000235.1 GCA_016781635.1 Rubrobacter sp. | reverse complement strand
ACAGCATGATACTTCACTAGCCTGCTTGTCCAAGATTCCGGGTCCACTACACCGCCTTGGTGCCTCGGCATGTAGTACGCCTCGGGCGGGCGTGACAGTGTGCGCAACGCGGCGATCTATCAGGGAGCAACATGTGGGGGCAACCCCGTGCTGTGGCCAGCGATTCTGTGCCACGCGCCGCTCGTACACTGCGCAACACTTAAGCATGGCCTCCTACACTGGATCGTTCCGTGCTTGTTCTGGGGGAGTCTCTATTCTGTCACACACCCGTTTCTACCTCTGCAGGGCAATCCTGCGGAGCGGAGCCGAGCGGCATGCCCTTCGGGGTGGCCGCTCTTTTTTTGTAGCCTCATCCGCTCGCTCACTGTGACGCGCTGCACGCCAATTTCCCACGTTGCGAAGCAGTTACAGGTAATAGGCCTGTGAAGTGTGCGGGGCATGTAAGCCCTCACCGAGCGATTGCTTCGTTGGCTGGAAGGTCGACCGCGATCCCAGACCCGACAGTTGCGGTTTGCTGCTGTACGTGCTGGCTCTGGATGACTTCGCCAGCAGTATCAAGCGTGAGGGAGACCCATATCCTCTGGCTAAGTGCATTGCGCTGCATCGATCCGGGTAAGCCGATCCAGAACGCGTAGAGCGAAAGCTTCACCGGGCAGTTCCGTGACGCGTGCCTCAAGCAGCACTGGTTCGTGAGTCTGGCGGATGCGCGGCGGATCAGTGTGGCCTGGCGGGTCGACGATACTCAGCACCGACCGCACAGTGCGCTCGGTCAACGCCCACCCGCGGCCTGTGCCCAGCAGTGCACCCGAACGAGTTTTTCGCTTACCGCGACTGGCTAAGTTCTCGGATGCAGGTCAATTACCACTGGAACGCCGCTTCCGATCTTTACCTATGAAACTCCAGACCTACCCGCATCGTGCAAGCCTTCAGCGTAGCGGTTCGCAGGCACATGCGCACTTAGTGTACACATTTCCCGTTGCGACAGAATGACACCTAAAAGCGTGTGGCATAGTTCTTGGTCACCCTGTCCTCGCGCAGTGGAGGATAGCAGGGATGTTTCATGGACGGTTCAACCATCGACGAACTGGCGGCACGCGAGGATGTGTGTGTTGCGGCTGTATCCCAATTCCGCTGTTCATTGCAGCCAGTCTCGCTGCGGTCGCGCTGCGCCGATTCATCCGCCCATAACACGAGGTACGAGGACTGCCGGCTTCAGCGGCCGATCAAGGCTGCGCCTGTGCCCTACTGTATCCCATGGCGGATTGATGGTCATCAGTGTGGCAGTGTGAAACGTTGGCCTGCCAGCGGGTCCCGCGGCAAACGTCCCGCCCGAGCCGAGGGGACAGTTTGGCCCTCCGCTTGGTCCCATTCAATGCTGGTCGTTGTACTGCTAGACAAACACGCCGATACGTCTGGGAAGAGGGGATCAGTTTTTGCTCCCGCGCTTCGTGTCAACGATGGAGCTATTCAGCTATCTCGTTCCTGCCCTACCGCTGTCCTCCGTTCACTCCGTGCCCGTTCATTCAGGCCCCACAGATTGAGGATGGCCGCGAGGACGGCACCGACGCTATCGAGGATAATGTCGGTAATCGTATCGAACAACCCCGCCACGATCTGCTGGGGGGTCACAAAATCAGCTAACCACTCCGCCACTTCCCAGAGCGCACCAATCGCAATCCCCAAGCTGGCGATCGTCCTCTTGGAGGTCGATGCGGAGCGGCAGATCGTCGTGGTC
>JADDPY010000317.1 GCA_016781635.1 Rubrobacter sp. | reverse complement strand
AGTATGACTATTCCGCATCGCAATGCCCTGAACCGCTCTCGCCCGAGGCAGCGCGCATCGTGGCGCTGTTTCTCGAAGGAAAAGACGCTGGCGCCATTGTCACCGAGCTGACCGGCATGACGAGCAAGAACGGCAAGCCCTACCTGACCAAGCTGGCTGAGGTGCAGGCGGTGATCCGGGACACGCTGAAGCAACGACTGCAGGCGGCGTAAGCCCACCAGATCCCTATCCCTAATGAGGTCGAGCACGTGAGCGACAGGGACGACCCGTACCAATTCAGGATCTCCCTGGGTCCAATAGCCTGCGGTGGGCTCGACTTGTGGCCCTTCGAGCCTGTACTTCGCCCTTGTCTGGTTAGGAGGTGATGGATCTGGAGGACAAATAGCATCGATGGTATCTGCGGATCCTCGCGCACAGTTCACTCGGGGTGTGGCTGCCATAGTTTACCCTCCTTGGGAGTGCTGCCTAGAGGCAGGCTGTTGCCGACTATTGCGTGCTCAGCACCTATATTTTAATGCAGTGGTGTGCTGACCTCTTGGTTTCATACTCCCCGAACGCTCGAGTTGAGCGGCAGCCATGAAGCTGTCATCGTACTGTCTACGTACGAGGAGCAATGGTAATTACAAGTTTCCAGCAAGGTTGCGACTCATAGCTGTACTATCTGGTGGGCTACACAGGTAGCGCAGAACATCAGCTGCTGTGTATGTATCCTCGCCTGGTGACAGCAAGGAGGCAATAGAGGTGAGGTCATCCCCTGTTGTCACCAGCGGCTTTTCGATGTACCCATTTTTTTGCATCTGGCCAAGTCCAATGTTGGCCATCAACCCGTTGCAGACACATTTCCGTCCCACCGTCTCAGCGAGGGTGCCGCCTTGCTTAAGGTAGGTATCGATCGGCTGCGACGGGCACCGCATTCCTGTCGTACCGTCTGTCTTCTTGTAAGCCGTCCGCAGATAGCCGAGGTCGCACATGCGCGGACGCGCCCCATACACATCGGACTCGGATATCGTACCGGCGAGACGGGCAACCTTAAACGGGAAACCTGTTGGTGATGCATCGGGATCCGTGAAAACATCGACAGTCGTAGTAATTGCTTGCCGCACAAGCGTCCGCTTGATCTCTGGTTCGAGCCCTGACTCTTCACAGAGTGCGAAAACCGTGCCGACCTGTATGCCCGTGGCGCCGCTATCCAACACCTGCTTAAACTTGAGTGGGTTGGCAAATGAGCCTGCCAACCAGAAGGGTAGTCCCAGTTCGCGAATCTTATTGAGATCAACCTCATCACGAGCACCATAGATCGGTTCGCCCCGTTGATTTAGTTGGATCGCGCCCCGGGGAGGGGCATTGTGCCCACCGGCGGTCGGGCCTTCGATTACGAAGCCATCAACACGTCCAGTTCCTTTCTTGACGAGCGCAATGGCTAATGTAACCGAGGATATAATCGCTAGGAATCGAGGCCGGGTCAGCGGTGGTAGGCAATCGCCCAGGAACTCATGGGGATCAAGGTGCACGCGAAAGTCGTCTTGGATATCGACCCCCCGGACATCGATCTTCAACGTTGCCACGCGACCTTCTGCCAGGGCATCGAGTACCCCAGGAATCTCCCGCGGTATACCCGCTCCCATCAAGACGTAGTCAACACCTGCGAGTACAGCGCCGAATAATGACAACAGGTTGGGCAGCTGGATCTTCTCCAGCAGGTTGATTCCGACCACGCCGCTATGTCCTTCCTTGGCCAAGAAGACCTCGGCAAAATTGGCGACGACGGTCAGTTCCTGCAAATGTTTTGCGGGGCGCAGGGTGTACATCGGCACTGGTCGATATGCCACGCCCGGTGCTTTACCTCCCTCGATATAATAGCGATCAAGAATACGGGATGCCATTCCTTGATCCGGAAAATGAGCCAAGGCTCGTCGCATGTGACCACCTGCATCGCCATCCTGGAGTCGGCGCGCAAGTATGGTCGCCATGGCGGTCCCCGACACGACCCCGAGTTGACCCCGGCTCGCAACTGCGTTCGCTAGCCGCCAGTTCGAAACGCCAGCGCCCATACCGCCCTGAATAATCATTGGAAGTGTCATCGTCTACAATCTCCTGATGTTGCCCAGACCGGCCAGCTGATACACTACTGGCTGCGCGTGATCTCTAAGAATGCAACATTGCCAAATGGATCGAGAAAGGTGCGGATATCAGCGATATGACTAGGCGCTAGCTGCTGCGTTAGCTCCCGCAGCGCTGCCTCGTCGCGATACACCAGTCGCCAATCCATAAACGCCTCCATATAGCCCCGCCCATGGCTCGTGGGAACATAGTTGGCGATGAGCACTTTTCCAC
This sequence comes from Rubrobacter sp., assembly GCA_016781635.1. Taxonomy (GTDB): domain Bacteria; phylum Actinomycetota; class Rubrobacteria; order Rubrobacterales; family Rubrobacteraceae; genus Rubrobacter_F. The sequence continues at coordinate 4,776 of JADDPY010000317.1, read as the reverse complement.
CGGGCCGAACCATCGTGAACATCGTGTTGACCAGTCGGATCGCGAGTGAGTCTGACAGATAGTCAAATAAGCCGTACGCATAGACAAGGTCGCGGTTCACGAAGGTGAGCTTGCGACGCAGCAGATCCATGGCTGAGGCATGCACGGTCCGCACACCCCATTGCCCGTATTCCTGGTCAATGAGCGCCAAGCTATTGGCATCCTGGTCGAGGGCGACAAATTCGCGGATTTGGCCTGTCTGAAGCGCGTGGGACTGCACAGCTTCACGGAGATGACCGCAGGCGATCGCTAGTATGTACGGATCAGGAACTGAAGACGCTACCTCATCAATAACTGTTGTAATATGGTCGCGACGACTGATTGCACTCCGACCATTGGGAGCACCAGCTGTATGCCGGAAGATGGCTCGGCCAAGCGGCGTCCCACCAACGGGCGGTTCCAGGTAGTACATATAATCCATCATGACCGCATCACCGGCGTAGCCACGCGGTTTCGTCAAAGCCCGAAAAGTGTGTGGATCTTGGTGAAGCAGGGCACACAAGGTGTGTTGGCGGCACATGGGTAGTGCGATATTCTCCCACACGCTATCCGAGACACACATGCGGGCATGCCATAACCCATCGGCCAGGGCCGGGATGGCATATGACACCTCGTCCTTGAGCAGCTGAACCTCTGTGTTATCGAGCAGCACCGCAAGCTGCGCTACGATGTGTGACACAGTACCTTCCAGGAATTGGGGTGCTCTACTATGCCGACGATCGTGCGCTTGCTCTTCCTCGGCTCGGGTGAGCCGTGTAGACGAAGCGGGTGGTCGCTGTCTTTCTAATTCCGTGATGATGCACTGCTCAAGCATAAATTCAACCTCTTATTTATTACTCTGTACTGCGTCACTTCTAAACCGAAGAGGGAATAGAACACGATGCCCCTGATTAGCGGTGAAAGGGGCAAAGTAATGCCAATCTGTCCAAATTATGGCCTCTCGTACTTGCCCGCCTTAGCTACTCGCGGAAGAAAGTGAACCTGTTGGCAATACTTCCTGCTCTGCCGCAAAGGCAGTCTGGAGTGGGTCAACACCAAGTGCCCAATCAGCCATCCGCAGGTACATAATTGCACCTTGCCTCGCTCCAGTAACCAGATCGGCGCGCTCTTGATCTGTCAACTTAATCTCGCTGAGGGCCGCAATAATCTGATCTCCATGGGGTAATTCTTCGTGCATGTGCACAATCAAGAACCGAGTATTCCTCTCGTTCAGGAAGGACGAGGCCGAAGAACCATCCAGAAGGTCATGTCCAATATCCTTGATGCCCGTACCGAGGTTCTCGAGAATAAACGCGGCACCAATGCGGAGGAAAGGACGTTCCTGAACATTGCCACGGAAATAGGACCACCACAGTGCAACATCGAGCGGCTTCGGCAGTAGATTCTGTCCCATTGCCTCCAGATCCCTGAGCGCCATTCCTGCGTGCGGCTCTTCCTCTAGCGCAAAGTTGTAAAGGAAGTTGCGGAACTTGCGGCGGCCCTCGAAGCAGGGGTTTGCCAGCATGGTCAGGAAGAACCACTGCACACCATGGGTCAGGTGATACTGCATCGACAGATACCGGATGTACTGCTCTTCGGTCAGTCCACCGTTATTCTTCACTGCTTCAAGTCTGCCACGAAAGATGTGCGTAGCCGTGTCTAAGACGTCAAATAGTGGATTCAGTTGCTCAGTCATCAAGATCTCCTTAAGGTAGTGCTCAACTGGGAATAACGACTAAGTTAGAACCATAAACCGCTCCGCGAACCAAAGAGCAGTTTCACGTGAGGTTCCCCATTTCCTTGCCTCCTCAACAAATGGTGAATGCACTCGCTCCATGTGCTCAACGTCTTCCATTACAAGCACCATCGGTGCGCGGAGGCCAACTTCCTCGTCCTCGTACAGGTCGCCGTGCTGATGGAACCCTAATTTTTGGAAGAAGGGAACGAGATGTGGAGCACAATACAGAAAGCTAAACCGGCTACCAAACGCGCGGCCAACAGAATAAACGCTCTGAAGAAGTGGCAGCACTAATTGAGACCGCCATCGCTTTTCGACCATTAAGCGTGACGCGAGAGACCACGTCGATGGACCGAAGTCCTTAAATTTGTCCATAAAAAGCGAGCATGCGTAGCGCTCGGGAATTGGACCGTGAGCGCCCAGGTATGCCGACACAGTTCCGACGACCTGCCCGTCACGTTCGGCATACAATACAAATCCCCAATCGTCCAAGTCATCCTGCATAGTCCGGCGAACATGATCGGCAGCGTGGATTGATTTCCCCTGCTGCTCGACGTACACCTTGTAGCGAAATTGGAAGACCTTGTCCCGTTCCTCATCGGATACGGCGAGCCGAACACCGGGATGAAGTACTCCATCGGGAAGCGTCTGACAATGCCTCATACGATTGCGCTCCTTAACATATCTGTTGCGACAACAAGATTGAGATCAACTGAAACAGATTTCAGCATTCCTGCGGCTTTAGTTAAGTCACTTGGCTTCGGTTAAGTGGTTCTGATGGCACACCGCTAAAAAGTCACATAAGCGTGACATTAATGGCGCCAAGCTAACTCGGCTCCTGGAATGACCGGGTCAATGCGGTCTAATACGTAGTGCTTGGTACAATGAAAAGGGTGGGTACAGACGGATTTCGATACGAGAGAGCTAGTACGTATAATTGCGGTACTCGGTTTTGGCCCATGTTGCCCATGCGTCAAATGTCTGTTCTTGATGCACAGGTAGTAAACCAGCTAAAGACAGGGCCTGCAAAGGAAAAGTGACATAAAAAGTGACATAAAAAGTGACATATTGCTGATCGTTGTACGAACTGCCCATCTATGATACGCTTGGCCGCAGACCCCGGCGCGTGCATTTGCCATGCTTTCATGGAGGGCTGACGTGGATCGGCGGAACGGGTTTGCCCAGCAGATCAAGCAGTATCGCAAGGCACGTGGCCTGACGCAGGCGCAGCTTGCCGAGCGCTCAGGGTACGGCCTGTCGACCATTCGCAAGATTGAGTCGGGTGTGCTCCGCCCATCGCGGCACCTCGTCCGTGACCTGGCCACGGTACTCGAACTGGATGCAGTGGAGCGGTCCACATTATTCGGGGTTGGACACGAATCAGGTCGCGCAGCTAACGGGCGCGAGACAGATCGCGTGCCCACGTCACCCGCCGCAACGCACATTCACCTGCCGGTGCCAACGACCCCATTGCTCGGGCGAGCACACGACGTCGAGCAGGTATGCCACCTGCTGCGGCGCGACGATGTACGGCTACTGACGCTGGTGGGAACAGCCGGTGTGGGGAAGACTCGGCTGGCTCTGGCATCAGGAGCACAGGCTGGAGTGGCGTTCGCCGATGGCGTGTACTTCATTCCTTTAGCCGCCGTTGCTGACCCTGGGCTTGTTCCAGGTCGGATCGCTCAAACCCTTGGCCTTCAAGAAACTGCCGGTCGAACCCTGGTTCACACGTTAATTAATTTTTTTCGTCATCGCCACGTGTTGCTCGTTCTGGACAACATGGAGCATCTCCAGGCGGCGACGCCGATGCTCGCCGAGCTGCTGGCGGCTGCGCCACGCCTGACGATACTCGTGACCAGCCGCGTCCCATTGCATCTGTACGGCGAGCATCGTTATCCGGTGGCACCCCTGCCCGTGCCGGATACGTCGGAAACAATCACCCCTGAGACACTGAGCCAGTTTCCAGGCACCGCGCTCTTTGTGCAGCGTGCCCAAGCGATGCTGCCCCAGTTTCAGGTAACGCCAGCAAACGCGTCCAGTATTGTCACGATCTGTCGACGCCTGAGCGGACTCCCACTCGCGATCGAACTCGCGGCCGCTCGAACCCCCGTCTTGCCACCGCCGGCCTTACTGGCCCGCCTCGATCAGCCAACGCCGCTCTTGGTCAGTCAGGTGCGCGATGTTCCCGAACGGCTACAGAGCTTAGAGCAGGCATTGGAGTGGAGCTACGGTCTGCTCGATATGGCAGAGCAAGTCCTGTTTCGGCGCCTCTCCGTGTTTGTTGGTGGCTGGACATTATCCGCGGCCGAGGCGGTGTATGGGAGCCATGGTGCGTTCACACGCCCCGTCGTCGATGTGCTCACAACGTTGCTTGACCATAGTCTGGTGCTCCCGCCTGCTCCCGATGATGCTGATCCATGCTTCAACATGCTGGAACTCATCCGGGAGTATGCCCGCGCCCGGCTCATCGACGCGGGCGAAGCTGAACATTTCCAGCGATGCCATGCAGCTTTTTTTGCGAGTCTGGCGGACGCGGCGAGCGAGCAGCTTCAGCGCAAGGAGGTGAGTAGCCCCACCTGGATGGATCGCGATCACGACAACCTGTACGCGGCCCTCACCTGGGCTCGCGAACGTGGCGAGCCGGAGCTGGCCCTGCGCCTCGCCCGGGCGCTCGCAGACATCTGGTTTCATCGAGGGCCGTGGAGCGAGGGGCGCGACCAGCTGGACGTCCTGCTGCGCGAGGTGCACTTAACTGCACCGCCGTCACTCCGAGCAGCGCTACTGCTGCAGCTTGCCAAAATTCAGGGCAAGCTGGGCGACTACCACGCGGCACACACACGCGCAACCGAAGCGTTAATCGTGTATCAAGCTGTCAGTGATCCGCAGGGGTACGCCCAAGCAACGACCTTTCTTGGTTCCGTCGCGCTCCATACAGGAGATTATGCGACGGCGCAGACACGCTATGAGGAAGCTCTGGCGCTCTATGATGTCGCCGGAGACAAGCGGGGCCTTGCGCGCCT
>JADDPY010000169.1 GCA_016781635.1 Rubrobacter sp. | reverse complement strand
AACCACAGAAAGATCCAGAAGTACACGATCGGTATCCCTGCTACCGTAGACTCGGACCGGCCCAGGATCGCTACCCCGCCGACGACGGCCACGAACGGGATCACCAACCCGATCAGGATGCTCCCTGGGTGAAAGTATCTCATATGCATGGCTCCTCTCTAAATCGTGTCCCAACTTCCGGGTGCCCTCCCAGCCGCTTGCTCATGAAGACGCGCCGGTATCCCTCTTCGAGTCTACGCTCCGTTTCCTCGAAACCCAGCCTTTCGTAAAAGGCAAGGTTTTCCCACATCTTCTCGTTGGTATATAGTCGGATTTCAGAGAGGTTTCGGTTTCGCGCCTTCTCTTCAGCGAATGCTATAAGCCGCCGGCCCAGCCCATCGCCCTGCCGGTCAGGCCAGACGGCAACGGTTTCGATGGAGAGATGATCCTCCTCAATTGTCATCGTCACCATCCCAAGCACCTCTCTCCCCTCGACCAAAACCCACACTTTGCCGTCCTCGATCAAGGGTGCGTAGTCCTTCAGCGCAGGTGCAGGTTTCTTGCCGATGCGCTCCACGTACCTGGAGTAGGCTACGTTCACACAGTCTTGGACCGCCGCAGCATTCTCTACGCTGGCAGGTCGGATGTTGGCATCCACGGCTCCTACCCCTCCACAATGGCTTCTCCCGAGACCCAATTCTCCCCCCGATCTCCGCCGTCTATCATGCCATCCTCGTGCCGCCGAGGGAGCCACGAGATGGCTCCCTCCTCAGTCTACATCGAGAGGTGGATCTCTCGTCTCATCTCCACAAACTCGGGCAGACCTTTGATCTCATCAGCGCTGTTCGCGTCCGCCTGCACCGTAAACGAAGGGCTGAGAACCTTTGAGATCCTGCCTGGGCGGCTGGTCATAACTACCACTTTCGTGCCCAGCATCAGCGCCTCGTCTATGTCGTGCGTAACGAAGACCACGGTCTTGTGCATCGTCCTCCAGATGCCACGAACCCACTGCTGCATCTGCTCTTTGGTCATCGCGTCCAGAGCTCCAAAGGGCTCGTCCATCAAGATGAGACGCGGATCGTTGGCCAGCACTCGGGCAATCGCCACGCGCTGCTTCATACCGCCGGAGAGCTCGTAAGGGTAGGTTTGGGTAAACTCTTGCAACCCGACCGTCTCGATGCAGCGCTCGGCGATCTTGCGCCTCTCCTCGCGCGGCAGCTTCCGCATCTTGAGCCCGAACTCCACGTTTTTCTGCACGGTGAGCCACGGGTAGAGCGTGGGCTGCTGAAACACGACCCCACGTTGCCTGTCGGGTCCTTTGATCGGCTTTCCATCCAGGGTTATAGAGCCCGAAGTGGGCTTCCGAAAACCGGCGATCAGTCGCAGCAGCGAGGTCTTGCCACATCCGGATGGTCCAAGGAGGCAGACGAAACTTCCTTCCTCGACCGAAAGGTTGACGTCTTTTAGGGCGTGTACCTCCCTGTTCTTGCTCAGGTAGACTAGATTCAGGTTGCGCATCTCGACTGCTACCTTCGTCTCCGATGCGCTCGTTGCTTTGACCACTCCTCTTCCTTTCGCGAGCGACACGACCGCGCGAGTAGCGCCCGGTGCCCTTCTACCGTGCGCTTACTGTTGGGCAACCTGGGAGAAGAACGTGGGGTTGACCTTATCTCTGTAGGTCTGCAGCTCCGGCGAGGAAGGGATTTGCTCCTGGTCCCTCATGAAGTCCCCGGTGTTCTTGAGGGTCTCGGCGAGGGCCCCAACCTCCTC
>JADDPY010000579.1 GCA_016781635.1 Rubrobacter sp. | reverse complement strand
CGGATTTCCTGAACTCGGCGCTCTCGTTCTACCAGCAGACGCTGCAGCAGGCCACGCAGGTCGCACAGAGGAACCTGCAGCAGGCCGGCCAGGTCGCTCAGCAGGGCATACAGGCTTCCAGCCAGGCCGCTCAGTCCTCGACGCAGGCCGCGACGCAGGCCGCGACGCAGGCCGCTCAGCAGGGTTTGCAGGCCGCTAACCAGGCCGGGCAGGAGAGCGCCAATGCCGCCGGGCAGGCCGCTCAGCAGAGCGCCAACGCCGCTGGAAATTCCTCCAGCTAAGAGGGCTTAACAACAGCAGGTTTTTTGTAGGGGTGCGCTTTCGGGCGCACCCCGATTTTTTTAGTGAGGAGCGGATGCAGTGACTTCCAAGGATGACCCTAACCGCATCGAGAAGCAGGCGCACGCTTACGCCGAGTACGAGGCTCAAGACCAGAAGGGTGAGTCCGTGGGACACGTGGACGATCTTTTCGTGGATACGGTCAACGGGCAGGAGTACGTCGAGCTGAACATGGGGGCTTTGGGACTGCGATCCACCATCGTTCCGCTGGAAATTTGTACGGTGGACGAGGAGCACAAGATCGTCGTGATCCCCCAGTCCAGGACCAAGCTCAGGCGGGCCCCACGCAAGCGTGCCCCGTTGCTCGGGGATGAGGTGATGGCGATTACCCCGGAGTACGAGGATCGCATCCGTGCCTACTTCGGGCTGGAACCGGTGGGGCCACCTACGGAAGAGAGACCGTTCAGGGCTTTCTCCACGGCTTACCCCTCGGCGGATGAAACGCCCAGAGGCGAAGTTCGTCCCGTGGAGGCCCGGATTATAGATCGAAGGCCCGTGGAACCGGAGCCTGCCCGGTCTCAGGTGGTGGACGAGTCGGGAGAGAACGAGGCCTCCCCCCTGGAGCCGCGCACGGTCGAGCCCGACGCGATCGAGGCGCAAGACGCCGAGTCGGTGGAGCCGGAGGTCGTGGCGGCGCAAGATCCCGAAGCCGCCGGGTCGGAGACCGCGGAATCGCAAGAGGCTACGGAGCCCGAAGCGATCGACCTCGCTGCGGCCGAGGACGAAACTTCGGACGTGCGCGTCGTGGAGCCAGCGGTTCTCGAGCCGGAGGCCCCCGAGGCAGAGAATTCTGAGCCGGAAGGCGCTGAGGCGGACGTTACGATCCGGGTAGAAGGGGAGGGACCGGCACCCGTTGAGGAGTCCGAGGCGGACGCCGCCGGGGCCTCTGACGCAGACGCTCTCTCGGAGGAAGCAGAGACACCGGAGGCGGTGGAAGACGCACTCGACGCGGACGAACAGGCAAGCCAGCCGGCCGGCGAAGAGGTGGCACCAGTATCCCTTACGGCGAGCACTCAAGAGGTCGAGACCGCGGGGCAGCGCATGACCGAGGCTACCCGGCAATCCTTCCAGGCGATTGCGGACAGGGCGGTAAAGGCCCAGGAGAGTAACCTGGATCTCTCCCGGAGCATCGCTCAGAGCTTCGTGGAGCAGCTTCAGAGCCAGACGCAGGGCAACCGGCAGGCGACGGAGACGCTGCAACAGCAGGGCCAGCGCCAGCAGCAGGCTTTACAAGCAATAGTTCAGGGCTCGGTAAGCGCCTATACGAACCTCCTGACCTCGACTTTCTCGGTCTACCAGCAGACCCTGCAAACGGCCACCCGGGTTGCCTTAGGCAACATGCAGGCCGCTACCCGGCTCACCCAACAGGCTGCGGCCTCTGCTTCGGGAGCTCAGCAGGGC
>JADDPY010000080.1:3164-7250 GCA_016781635.1 Rubrobacter sp. | reverse complement strand
GCGACACCCGTCTGGCATAGCTTTCTCGCTATGGAAGAAGGGGAAGCGAGCCGACCTGCTCGCTCCCCCTTCGTGGCCGAGATCGTCCCCGCGCCGAACGCCTTCGAACTCAACCAGCAAGGCGTTCCTTTTCTGCTAACGCCTCAGAAGGACCTCGGTAGCCCCAGAACGTGCTCGGCGACGTAGGAGAGGATCAGGTTCGTCGAGATAGGGGCCACCTGGAACAGCCGCGTCTCGCGGAACTTCCTCTCGACGTCGTACTCGGCGTCGTAGCCGTAGCCGCCGTAGGTCTGCATCGCGACGTTGCCCGCCTCCCACGCGGACTCCGCGGTTAGGAGCAGTGCCATGTTGGCCTCGGCCCCGCAGGGCTCGCCGCTCTCGAAGAGCTCGGCGGCGCGGAAGCGCATGAGGTCGGACGCTTCGACCCGCGCGTACGCCTTCGCGATGGGGAACTGGACCCCCTGGTTCTGGCCGATGGGCCGCCCGAACACCTCGCGCTCCTTCGCCCGCCCGGTCGCCTTGTCGATAAACCACCGCCCGTTACCGACGCACTCGGCGGAGATCAGGACGCGCTCGGCGTTCATGCCGTCGAGGATGTAGCGGAAGCCCTTGCCCTCCTCCCCGATCAGGGAGCTCGCGGGTATCCGCAGGTTCTCGAAGAGAAGCTCGTTCGTCTCGTTGTTGATCATCACCCGCCGGGGCTTCACCGTGAGCCCATTCCCGACGGCCTCGTGCAGGTCGAAGAGGAAGACCGAGAGCCCGTCGGACTTGCGCTTCACCTGATCCCGCGGGGTGGTCCTCGCCAGCAGGATCATCATGTCCGAGTGCCCGACGCGGGAGATGTAGATCTTGCGCCCGTTCACCACGTAGCTATCGCCGTCGCGCACGGCGGTCGTCCCGAGTGAGGTCGTGTCGGTCCCGGCCTCGGGCTCCGTCACGCCGAAGGCCTGAAGCCGGATCTCCCCGCTCGCGATCCCCGGCAGATACGCGCTCTTCTGCTCTTCGGAGCCGTGCCTCAGAAGCGTCCCCATCGTGTACACCTGCGCGTGGGCGGGCTGGGCGTTGCCGCCGGAGCGGTTGATCTCCTCAAGGACGACCGAGGCCTCGGTGAGTCCCAGGCCCATCCCCCCGTACTCCTCCGGGATGAGCGCCCCGAGGTAGCCCGACTCGGTCATCGCCCGGACGAACTCCTCCGGGTACTCGCGTCTCGCGTCGAGGCCGCGCCAGTACTCGTTGGAGAAGTCCTCGCAGACCCCCCGTACCCCCCGCCGCAAGTCCTCGTAGGTATCCGTCTTGATCACGTCGGAGTTCTCCTTCTTCTCGTACTCGAACTACCCTTCCGGGGGACCTCCGAAGGGCTAGTCGGTGCCGGATCCACCCTCGTGTACCCCCACGGAGGGCTCTATGCCCTCGGCACCCGTCACCTCTCTCCAGGCGTCGAAGCCCGTCTGGAACGCGACGATCCCCGCCTCCGGCAACGCTATCTCGATGGCCTCCAGGATCTCCTCTTTGGAGAGCCCGAGGTCGAGCGCCACCCTTATGTGGCTGGCTATGTGTCCCTTGCTCGCGCGCATCACCGTCAAGCTCAGGATGAACAGCAGCTCCTTCGTCTTGCGGTCGAGCCGCCTCTCCTTGAGGTAGGCCGCGTCGACGAGGCCGTTGGTAGCCTGCAGCACCTCGTAGTCTTGAGCGGTCATCACCTTGTGATAGTCGAGGACGTAGCCTCGCTTCTTCGCCATCTCGTCGATGTACTGCTGCTTCTCTTCTTGTGTAGCCAAGGTGTCCCCCGTCCCTTTCTGGTCTTACTGCTCCGTCAGTCCTTCCAAAAACGCGTAGATCGCCGTGTGGCCCTCCGGGGCGTACCCCTGGGCCATGGCCGCCTGCCAGACCTGTCCGACGGAGGCCCCGATCAGCATCGGCTGGTCGAGCTCCGCCGCGGTCTCCAGCGCTATTTTCACGTCCTTGTTCATGAGGCCGACCGCGAACCCGTCGTCGAAGGCGCCGTTCAGGATGTGGCGCGGGAACTTCGTCTCCGTCGAGTTGCTCCGCCCGCTGCTTGCGTTGACGACCTCGATGATCTTCGCCGGGTCCAGCCCGGCCCTGACCCCCAGCAGCACCGCCTCGGCGGCGCTCGCCAGCGTCGTCGCGGAGATGAGGTTGTTTATAGCCTTGGTCAGATGCCCTGCTCCGCTCTCCCCGACGTAGAAGACCTGGCTCCCGAAGGCACTCAACAGCCCCCGGTACCGCTCGAAGGCCTCCTTCTCGCCGCCGACCATTACCGCGAGCTTCCCCTCCTTCGCGCGCGCGACCCCGCCGCTCACGGGCGCGTCGAGCAGCTGGACGCCCATATCCCCGAGTCGCGCGGAGAGGCGACGCGTGGAAGAAGGCTTGGAGCTCGACGTATCTATCAACACCTTCCCTTCGGAGAGCCCCTCCGAGAGCCCTCCATCCCCGAACACCACCCCTTCGACGACCGCCGAGTTGGGGAGGGAGAGGATCACCGCATCCACCGAGCTCGCGAGCCCGGCGAGCGAGCACGCAAGACGGGCCGGACCTCCATCGAAGCGCGCCATGGCGTCCGGATCTACGTCGTAGACGGTGACGTCGTACCCACTATTCAACAGACACTGGCATATGGGAGCCCCTATGTTCCCGAGCCCCACGAAGCCGAGCGTCGGCCCCACGCCTATCTCCCGCCCCCCGTTACCGCTGCCGTATAAACCTTCTCCATCTTCTCTCCCTTCGCCTCCACGCACAGGCCCGTCGTTAAACAGGCACCCTGTCCTGATCCAACAAGCGGATTATGTGCGTACAAATATCCGTGGTCAAGGTGAGAGCGAGGAATGATCGCTCGTGTCCTAGATCCTGCGCCGCAGCTCGATACCGTAAGAGTAGCGTCTCGGGTGATAGTGAGAGATAGCAAGCTCGACGGGGTTGCGCTCCGTGTCGAAGTAAAGTCGTTCTGCGCGCAGGGAGGGTTCGCCGGGTTGACAGCCGATGTAGCCGGCCACGTCTTCGGGGACCGCAACGGCGACGATGTTCTGGCTGGTCCCGGCGATGGGCAGCGGCAAAAACCGTTCCAGAATTCCAAGCACCGTACCGTCCCCCCTGGACGGAAGGACCTTCGCGACTTTGCGCCCCACCTCGGGCGAGAGATAAACACGCGTCAGTGCGAACGGGACCGCCTCGTAGTAGCGGCGCATCACCAGCTCCGCTACCTCCGGTGCGGGCAGCCTCAGGCGCCCCGCAACCTCTTCATCCGCCCGCACGTTCACGCTCAACAGCTCCATCTCCGTCCCCGCCCAGGACATGAGCTCCTCGATGGTGCCGATAGAACGGAGGTACTGGCCGCGCCTGGAGAGCTCCGTCACGAAGGTACCCCGGCCCGGTACCCGGTGTACCAGCCCCTCGGCGACTAGGTCCTGGAAGGCTTGCCTCACCGTGTGACGGCTCACCCCGTACTCCTTGCCCAGCTCCGCCTCCGTGGGCAACCGTCCCTCCTCCCCGAAGCGCCCCTCCTCCAGAGCCAGACGCAGATCCGCCGAGAGCCGCCGATACACCGGTTCCTTGCGTCTACCCTGCTCCGTTCTCCCCATGCCGCCAATCATAGTACAAGCGCGCTGACCGCCTACGAAAAACGCCTGTTGACTCGCGTCCCGGCCCTACTTTATTATGTACGTACATTTAGGGTTCGTCCAGGGACGAGGGAGAGGAGAGCGTTGTATGGAAGGGTATGGGTTAGTTGCGGGGAGAGCGGCTAGCGTAGCGCGGATGATGCGTTGCGGAAGGAATCTCTCGGTGTTGCTAGGGGTATTGGCGCTTGTGGCACTTGCGGGGTGTGGAGCGCGGGGCGGCGGGGCAGCGCAGGGAGGAGGCGAGGGGGATACGTACGCGATCAAGTTCTCCCACGTTGTCGCACCCGAAACGCCTAAGGGGCTCGCGGCGCAGAAGTTCAAGGAGGTCGTCGAGGAGAAGTCGGGCGGGAAGATAAAGGTCGATATCTTCCCGAACTCGCAGCTTTACGGGGACGAGGACGAGTTGCAGGCTTTGCAGGGTGGTTCGGTTCAGATGCTCGCGCCGGCGACG
>JADDPY010000080.1:0-3052 GCA_016781635.1 Rubrobacter sp. | reverse complement strand
CGATCTACGAGAACGAGGATCTGGCGGCGAAAAACATCAAGGTGCTCGGGCTGTGGGATCTCGGTTTCAAACAGTTCCACTCCAACAAGGCGATTCGAAGCCCCGAGGACCTCGAGGGGCAGAAGATAAGGATTCAGAGCGGCAGCGACGTGCTGAAAGCCCAGATGGACACTTGGGGCGCCAACCCAACACCGATGGCCTTCGGCGAGGTCTTCAATGCTTTGCAGCAGGGGGTCATCGACGGCGGGGAGAATGCCTACTCGAGCATCGAGTCGCAGAAGTTCAACACGGTTCAGAAGTACGTCACCGTCTCGAACCACGGCTACATAGGCTACGTGCTCGCGATAAACGACGACTTCTTCAACGAACTGCCCCAGGATCTGCAACAGACCGTTACTGAGGCTGCCGACGAGGCAACGGCGCTGAACCGGGAGGTCACCGATCGCCTGAACCAGGAGGCGCGCGAGAAGATAGAGAAGGCCGGGACTACCGAGTTCATCGAGCTCTCCGAAGAGGAGCGCCAGGCGTTCAAGGACGAGGTGTACCCGAAGGTGTGGGACGAGTACGCCGACGTTATCGGCGTGGAGCTCGTGGAGGAGTTGAAGGCCCGCCAACCCGCGAGATAGGCACGCAAGGGCCGGGGGGCGGTCGCCCCCCGGCCTCACCTACCGGAGCTTCAGGTAAACCTGCTCGTCTCTGACCTCGACCGGGTAGGTGGCGACACGACGGTCGCTCACCCCGAAGAGGCATTCTCCTGTGGAGAGATCAAACTCCCATCCATGCCAGGGACACTTGAGAACGCCCCCGTCGAGGCCGAACTCCAATTCGCCGGGCCTGCTCGGGAGCATGGTCCCGCCGACCGTCCCGCGGCAGAGCGGGGCCTGCTTGTGGGGGCAGACGTTCTTTACGGCGTAAAGCCGCCCATCGACCTTGAAGATCCCTATCGACCTGCCGTTTATGGTGACGATTAAAGCTTCACGCTCCGGTATCTGCGTGACATGTCCGACGTGGTGTTCCACGCTCTCTCCTAGACCTCGGCCGGGGTCCTGAGCCCGAAAAGCTCGGCGGCGTTGTCGTAGAAGATGCGTTGTCTCGTCGGCTCCGGGACGGACCTGAAGGTGCTCTTCGGGACGTCGTTGTCCCAGTGCGGGTAGTCCGTGCTGAAGATGAGCGTGCGATCCGCGTGGATCATCTCGAGAATTTGGAGCAGGTACTCTTCCTTCTCGGGCTCCTCGGCCGGCTGGGTGGTGAAGCGGACGCGGTCGAGGACGTACCCGCTCGGCTCCCGGTCGATCCAAGGAACCTCGCGCCTGAACTCGCGCCAGTTCTGGTCCATCCGCCACAGAACGTGCGGCACCCAACCGTACCCGAACTCCGCCATCACCAGCTTCAGGCCGGGGAAGCGCGCGAATACCCCCTCGAAAACGAGGCTCGCCAGGTTCCCCATCGCCACCTCGGGGAAAACCGTATGCCGCTCTATGTAAGTACTCGGGACCCCGCCCGCGAAGGCGACGCTCGTCTGGAAACCGCCCTCGGTACCGGTCGGATGGATCAGGATCGGCAGCCCGAACTCCTGCGCGGCCTCGTAGATCGGGTAGTAGCGGCGGTTGCCCATCAGGGTATTCAACAACGGGAGGAAGATGGCTACCACGCCCTCCTCGCTACCGATCCGCCGAATCTCCTTCGCCGCCTCCAGCGGGTCGTGAGGGGCTACGCAGGCGGCGAGCTTGTATCGCGAGTCAACCGACAGCCACTCGTTCAAAAAGAAGTCGTTGAAAGCCCTCGCAAGCACGACCGCCTCTTCGGTGTTCGGCAGGGTTGCGAGCTTGCCTGCCTGGATCGAGGAGAGCACCGCGTGCTCGATGCCGTACCGATCGAGCAAATCTTCGGCCATGTAGGCGGGATCCGACCCACCCGCTCCCCCACCCGGCGGCCTCGCGTCCCCGCGTATGGAAGTAGCACCGGCCAAGGGCGGGCGAAGCGGGTGATCCGGCAGCCTCGTCCTCCCCTCGAAACGCCTCCGCCACGCCATCCCCAGATAAGGCAACAACCCCTCGATGTCCCCGTTGATCCAGGGATGAACGTCCGAATCTATGATCCTCATACCGTCACCCGCACCCACCCCATGCCTCCTGTCCCTCGACGAAACATCTCCGGCTACAGCTTCCACCAATTATGTACGTACAAATATATCGTGTCAAGCATAAGGTACTTCTGACGCACGCTCACGAGGAGGATCGAAGCCTCACCGAAGAGGATGCAGTTGCCACACCGTCTTACTTTTGCGGCGAGGTCTCGTTTTGCGACGGTACGATCGCGTGCGATCCGCCATGCAACCAGCTTGGTGCTGGCGCTGCTGGACGATCTCGGAGACCAACCATTCTCCCGTCTGCCTCGGCCGGAGAGTAGGTGTGTGTGCGTCACAATCGGCCTCTTGTTGACACAAACCGACGCTGCAACTAATGTGCAGACATATCGGGGACTCTAGCTGGTATCTGCCAGAGGTCGAGGGAAGGAGCAACGGTTATGAAGAAGGATCGTGCGCGCGTTGTTTTGGGGCGTCTGCCGATCATGCTGCTTGGCATGGTCGTGTTGTTGGCGGTTGTGGGGTGCGGAGCCCGGGGCGGCGGGGCGGCTCAGGGAGGGGGCGAAGGGGGGACCTACACGGTCAAGTTCTCCCACGTCGTCGCGCCTGACACGCCGAAGGGGCTCGCGGCGCAGAAGTTCAAGGAGGTCGTCGAGGAGAAGTCGGGCGGGAAGATAAAGGTCGATATCTTCCCGAACTCGCAGCTTTACGGGGACGAGGACGAGTTGCAGGCTTTGCAGGGTGGTTCGGTTCAGATGCTCGCGCCGGCGACGGCGAAGTTCACCACCATCGCCCCGCAGCTTCAGGTCCTGGACCTGCCGTTCCTTTTCGATACAGTCGATGACATACCGGAGGTCGTTTCCAGGGACTCGACAGTGGGCAAGGCGATCTACGAGAACAAGGATCTGGCGTCGAAAAACATCAAGGTGCTCGGGCTGTGGGACAACGGGCTCAAGCAGTTCACCT
>JADDPY010000119.1:5191-7279 GCA_016781635.1 Rubrobacter sp. | reverse complement strand
CGTTCGGGAACCCGTCGCGGACCTTCCGCATGCCTTCGCGTAACTCCTGCAATCCGCGGTCTTCCTCGATCACGCTCGTTCCTCCTCGCCGCGTCGCGCGGGTCGTCTGCTTCTGCTTACCGGGCGGGCAGCAGGTCGCGCAAGTCTTCTTCGTTTTCCAGGTTCCAGGCGCGTTCGATCACGCTTCGCACCTCTTCGGGCGATGTCCCGCCTCCGTACTCCGCCAGGCGTCTGGTCTTCTCCTCGATCTCCTCGCGGCTCAGCGTGTTGCCGGGGTCGCCCTTGGGCACGTCCACCCGTGACGCGAAGCTCTCGCCGTCGGTGGTCTCCACCTCGACGAGCCCGATCCAGCGCTCGGGGTACGCCTCGTCGATCTCGGGGTCGAGGACCATCTCGACCCCGTCGTGGAAGGCGCGTAGCTCGGGGTCGCCGAGCGCCTCCTCGGTGAACTCGGTTATCCCGGCGCGCCCGCGCAGGGCGGCGAGGGCGAGCACGAAGCCCATCGAGAACTTGGACTGGTGGATCGTGCGCGGGTCCGTGACCGGCCCGAGCACGTCGATCGCCGCCGCGTGAACGCGGGCGCGCACGTGGCGGATCTTGTCCGGGGTGAGGCTGCGCTCGTGCATGCCCCGCAGGAGCGCGTCGGCGGCCGGGTGGGTGTGGCGGCAGGAGGCGTGAAACTTGAACGAGGTCTCCAGCACGGCCCACCGCTCCCCGAGACCCTCCGTGAGCTTCTCGGGGTCGGCGGCGGAGGACATTCCCGCCCCCATGCCCTGCGCCCCTTCCAGGATGCGGCGCGCCCCCGTGAAGCCGTCTCGGGCGAGGTAGGCGGCGAGCAGCCCGTCGGCTGCTGCTTTGGCCGTGTGGAGCTGCTTGGAGTCGGCGGCGTCGCGCAGGAACTCCCAGAGCCCGGCCGCCTGAGTACCCGCGGAGCCCAGGGAGTGCAGCATCGTTTCTTCGCCGGCCTTCAAGAGGTGGGAGACCGCCGCCGCCGCGGCGATCGTGCCCGCCGTGCCGGTAGTGTGGAAGACCTTGTAGTGGCTCCTTCCCAAGAAGGCACCGACCCTGACCCCGGCCTCATAGCCGGCCACGCAGGCCGCGACGAAGTCTCGTCCCGAGGCGCCGGTCTGTTGCGCCGCGGCCAGGGCGGCGGGGAACACTACGGTCGCGGGGTGGAAGACCGCTCCGTTGTGCACGTCGTCCTGCTCGACGACGTGCGAGGAGGCGGCGTTAACTAGCGCGGCAAAGAGCGGAGAGGTGCGCCTTCTGGAGGGGAGAATCTCGCTCGGCCCATCGCCCGGCCCCATCGCTTCGGCGAAGGATTCGAGCGCCTCGACAGGTCTCGCTCCCCGGCTCGCAACAGCCGAGGCCGCCCAGTCGAGGAAGAAATCTTTTGTGCGTTCGATCGCCTCGTCCGGCAGGTCCTCGTAGCGGAGGTTGGCGAGGAACGAGGCGAGCTGCTGGGTCTGGTTGCGAGTCGCGGTGGTCTCGCTCATACCTTCTTCCCTTCCCCGTTCATGAAGCTCGGGCGGAGCATAGGGAGGCTTTGCTTGTGATCGTAGGCTACGTCAGTGTGCCTGAAAATCATCGTCTCCTCTTCTTTCCCGTCGTGCCGGTGGCTTTTACGGTGATGAAGCTTGCTCGGTACCCCGGACTGGGAGTAAAGCTATCTCCCCGGGGATTGGAGCTAGAAGCCGTTACCCGCTCCCATCGATGTTCGCGAAAACTGTCCGCGAGGCGTCGGCGACGCTCTGCCCAACCTGCGGGCCATTCTGACAAGCGAAACGCACAGATGCAGTGTTCGGCGTCAGAAGCTCAAACCAGGAACCTCCCGTCGCGGTGATCGCCCGCATCAGGAGATGATGGTATACGTCTCCAACTTCGAAACTGTCGAGCAGGCGTCAAAGCCAGCCCTCCTTCGTGGACGTCTCGCTCATCAACCTCCTTACCCCGTACGGGGAACGCCATGCCTCTGTCCAAGAAATATGTAATCACAAATATATTCGTGACAATACATTTTCACGGCATTGTAACCCTGACGGGGTTTCGTAGCCACATCGAGTTGTAGGTGACGCAGAGAAGCTCGGC
>JADDPY010000119.1:3540-5154 GCA_016781635.1 Rubrobacter sp. | reverse complement strand
AGTGGGGGGCCTGGCCTTTTATTTTCATGGACGATGCATGATAGGACCAAATAAGATCCTGCCACTCCTTGGCGACGAGGAATATCTCGTTTCGATGTATGAGGGGTACGTCGTGTCAAGATGAGCGCCGATATGCTTGCATGTTCGGTCTGCGTTAGCCATACAAGGGTTGATGAAGGTTGTGTGGCGGGCGCCGCTCGTGTGCGGCGATATCTGGGTGATGGCTCATCCTTTGCAGGGGGGCTTGTAGATCAAGGTCTCGCCGTCAAGACTTGGGCGCGTATGGGTTGCTCCAGAATGGATCGGCCGTGCGCGGCGGCTCGTGCGTAGCATTGAAAGGCGGCCAAGATTTCGTGGCGGCGCTCTTCGACGACCGGGGCGCGTGCGGGTTCTGCGGTGACGATACGGGCCAAAAACTGATCAACGTCTTCGAAATGCTCGCAGCGTGGGTAATCGATGAGATCGAGCCGCTCGAACACCCCGTCGTTTAGAGCTTTACGGATAACCTTCTGCGCGGCGGCGCGGACGTCCGTCTCGTCCTCGACTATCCGCAGCACGGAGAAGAACGAGCCCTCGGCGAGGGGCTCGACGACGACGATGGGGCTTCCGGGTTGTACGACGCGAGCCGCCTCCCGTAGCGCCGGGTACATGTCGATCTCGGGGACGTGGTGGAGGGAGTTTAGGAAGACCGCGCCGTCGAAAGTACGGTCCGCGAACGGCAGCGCCTGCGCGCTGACCGCGTGGAACACCCCCGTGGGGACGGCTTCTCGGGCGATCGCCAGGGCCTGGTCGTTCGGATCCACCCCGGCGACCCACGCTCCCCGGGCCGACAAAGAACGTGCAAGAACACCGGTGCCGCAGCCGACATCCAGTACCCGCTTCCCCGCGAGTGGGTCCAACGCCGCCGTTATGACGGCCATGCTATCGGTTTCTGGTGGCAACGCTCCCTCCCCAACGGTTCCTTTATGCTGCAACGGCGCTTCGAAAGCCGCGGTGGCCTGCTCCGGAAGAGCAGCTCCAGCGCGTCTCGAAGTTCCGGGGCGAGGACGCCGCCTGCACCCCCTGACCCTCGTACCGGAAAGACCTTGCCTGCCTATCCCCCGGGGCGGTCCCGGAGGGCCACTTCGCGGTAGCGTGTCATACCCACCTCCGAAGCCTTGCTTTTAGGGCATCCCCCAGGTCTTGGCCGTCGCGTCCCTTCCCAGTTTCTTGGCCGCATCCTCGAGCCGGTAGGCATTTTCGAAAAGTGCAAAGGCCTGTCCCAGAGCATCCCTCGCGACCTGAGTTCCGCGCAGGCCCGCCAGCCGGGCGGCGTCGTCCTCGGAGACCCGGCGGGCCTCGGTCCAGGGCGAGGGCCTCACCGAGAGCGGGGCCCCGAACTCGTGCTCCATGCGGTGTTCGGCCACCTCGAACTGCAGGGGGCCGACGGCGCCGAGGATCGGCTCCTGCCCGCCGGTCTCCGGGCGGTTGAGGACCTTCACCACGCCCTCGTCGGAGAGCTGCCCGAGGCCCCTGCGAAACTGCTTGTGCTTGGCGGTGTCCTTGTTGCGCGCGAGCAGGAAGTGCTCGGGGACGAACTCGGCGATGGGCGGGAAGCGGACCGGATCCTCCTCG
>JADDPY010000119.1:0-3452 GCA_016781635.1 Rubrobacter sp. | reverse complement strand
CGCCGAAGAGCCCGTGGGCGTGTCGGGTGTTCAACGCGCGGCCGGTCGGCTCGTGTATGAGCTTCATGCCCCGTGAGAAGCGCCCCGAGCAGACCCTGACGAACGCGACCCGGTCGCGGTGGCGCGGGTCCATGTTGGCCTGCACCTTGTAGACGAAGCCGGAGAAGGGCGCCGTCAAAGCCCGCTTCTCGCCCCCGTCGTCGCGGCGGGGGATGGGTGCTGGCGCGAGATCCTTGACCGCTTCCAGCAAAAGCCTCACGCCGAAGTTCGCCAGAGCGCTGCCGAAGAAGACGGGCGTCAGCTCCCCCGCGAGGAAGGCCTTCCGCTCGAAGGAGGCGCCGACGGCGTCCAGGAGCTCGAGCTCTTCCCCGATGGCTCCGTTCGATCTACCGTTCGCCGTCCCAGCCTCGGAGAGCGGCACGACGGTCTCCGTGCCGACCGAAGCGCCGTGTGCCGTGCGATCGTAGCGGACGAGGAGGCCCCTCTCGCGGTCTACCACGCCCTCGAAATCCGGCCCGTCGCCGACAGGCCAGGTGATGGGCGCCGTCCGGACACCGAGGGCTTCTTCGACCTCGTCCAGAAGCTCCAGGGGCTCCTTGGAGGGGCGATCTAGCTTGTTGACGAACGTGATCACGGGTATACCGCGCATCCGGCAGACCTCGAAGAGTTTTAGGGTCCTCTCCTCCACGCCCCTGGCCGCGTCCAGGACCATCAGGGCCGAGTCGGCGGCGTAGAGCGTGCGGTAGGTGTCCTCGCTGAAGTCGCCGTGGCCCGGCGTGTCGAGCAGGTTGAAGCGCACCCCGTCGTAGTCGAGGCCGAGGACGCTCGAGGTGATGGAGATGCCGCGGGCGCGCTCCATCTCCATCCAGTCCGAGCGCACCGCGGCCTGCTTGCGGCTCTTGACCGCGCCGGCCATCTCGATCGCGCCCGAGTAGAGCAGGAACTTCTCCGTCAGCGTCGTCTTCCCCGCATCCGGATGCGAGATGATCGCGAACGTCCGGCGCTCGCTTCCCCCGTCCAAACCGTTTGTCGTTGCGTCTTCCAGCTTCGCCCTGCTTTCCATCGTCGTAGGCGCGAACTCCGCGTCTCTCCGCGGCTTCGTTCCCGCGTTTGATCCCCTTAGTGTAAACCTGCACACTACCTCTGTGTATCTTTACTAAACGAGTTGCTCCTGCGCCTTCGTGCCTTCTCGGGAGAACTCGACGGTCAGCTCTGGCCGCATGGAGCGCCACAGGCCGCCATCCAAACCTCTTCTCTTTGCGCTTCCCTTTACTACCGCGCCTCGGACTCGCCGAGGAGGGACGCGACGATGTCGCTTCTCCCCGGCGTAGCCACCATCACGAAGGTAGCCTCCTCGAACCCCGGGTTCTCCCAGGAGAGCTTCGTCCCCTCGGAGACGTAGACCGAGTCCCCCTCGAAGAGATCTTCCTCCCGCCCCTCCAAGCCAACGACGAGCTTTCCCGAGAGCAACAGCACCACGGCT
Organism: Rubrobacter sp.; assembly: GCA_016781635.1. Taxonomy (GTDB): domain Bacteria; phylum Actinomycetota; class Rubrobacteria; order Rubrobacterales; family Rubrobacteraceae; genus Rubrobacter_F. The sequence goes on along the minus strand of JADDPY010000119.1, from coordinate 1,969 downwards.
TCTTGCGTGGCGAACGCTGCCCGTCTCCCGCTGGTACCCCCCGGCTCGACCGAGATCTCCACGGCCGAGAGCTTCCGTCCCGGCGCGTCATCGGCCACGAGCGAGATCTTGCTCTTCGACCACCCGCTCTCGTATTGCGGCCTCTCCTCCCTGCGCACCACCTCGCGCGGCGCGGACTCCAGGGAACTGAAGAACTGCCCCAGGCTCACCCCGAGCTCCTCGGCCACCTTCCCCAAAGAAGCTATCGAGGGAGAAACGGCCTCGGCCTCCATCTGCGAGATGAAGGACGGTGAGAAACCCGTCCGCCCCGCGAGGGTCCGCACGGACAGCCCCCGCTCCCTACGCAACTCGCGGACCCTCGCGCCGATCCTGCCCGCTCCGGTCCTCTGACCTCTCACGATGCGCCTCACCTCCTCACGGCAGTGTACAGTGGCAATGCTACACTGTGTATAGTGACGAAACACTAGCATCAGAGGAACAAAAGCCGGACACCGCCGGTCGCTGCCCGTGAACGTCCCACACGATGTGGGTACCCCGCGTCTCTTCGAGGTTGGGTTTGTTTTCATGTGTACATATATGCGCGCGATGACGAGAGCGTGATCGCCGCGCGGGTCTTGGCGGCGGGGTGGATATGGCGAAAGGAGTAGGTTACGGGATTGCGCTCGATTTTTGCGGGGGTATCGGGAGGACGGGGGAGGCCGTTCTACGGTTGGGCGGTCGTGGCGGTCGCCACCGTGGCGGCCTTCTGTTCCGGGCCGGGGCAATCGTTTGTATTCTCGGTTTTCGTTGACCCGATCCTCGCGGACACCGGGATCTCGAGAGTTCAACTCTCGACGCTGTACGCCCTTGGGACGGCGGTAAGCGCCGCGATGGTAGTGCTGGTGGCCAGGCTCGCCGACAGGTTCGGGGCGCGCCTGATGCTCGCCGTCGTGGCCCTGGCGCTCGGTGTCGCCTGCTTCGGGATGTCTTTCGCGGCCGGTCCGCTGACCCTGTTCTTCGGTTTCGCGGCCCTCAGGGCGCTCGGACAGAGGTCGCTGCCGCTTACCGCGACGATGCTCGCCTCGCAGTGGTTCGTGAAGCGGCGGGGGCGCGCGGTGGCGGTGGTCGTCCTGGGGCTCGCGGCCTCGAACGCCCTGCTCCCTCCCGCCACGCAGGCCCTGATAGGTTCAGTCGGCTGGCGAGAGGCTTACGTCGGGCTCGGTCTGATGGTATGGGTCCTGCTCGTCCCGGCGGCCTTACTCGTCGTTCGCAACCGCCCCGAGGACCTGGGGCTACACCCGGACGGCGCCGCGGTACCCGTCGAGGAGCCCGTCGGCGCCGGCGCTGTTGGGGGAGGTAGTTTCCGGAGGGTCGTCTCTTCGCCGGACTTCTGGGCCCTGGCGTTGCCGCTCGCCGCGGTCCCGTTCGTGGTGACGGCGCTGGTATTCCACCAGATCTCCATACTCTCGGATGGTGGGCTGACCCCGGAGGCCGCGGCCGGGGTGTTCGTGGCGTTCGCCGCCGCGTCAGCCGGTGCTACGGCGCTCTCGGGCGCCCTCGCGGAGCGCATCGGCCCGAGGGGGATACTGATGGTCAGCCTGGTGTTGTTGTTCGCCGCCGTGGTCGACCTGCAATTTGTCTCCGCGCTACCGACGGCCGTGGCCTACTCCGTGCTGTTAGGTGCTGCGGCCGGGACGCAGGGCGTGGCGGCGGGCATGATCTGGGCCCACTACTACGGCCGCGCGGGCCTCGGTCGGGTCCAGGGCCCGGCCACGATGGTCATGATCTCCGCCGCCGCCCTTGCCCCCCTGCCCCTCGCCGCCTTCCGCCAGCTCTCGGGCGACTACGCCCTTGGGCTCCTCGTCATGGCCGCCATCCCGGTGGCGTGCGCCATAATTACCCGCTTCTTCGACCCGGAGCGGGCCCGCCGCGACGCGGAGACCGCGTGAGCGGAGAAGGCCGCGACGCGGAGACCGCGTGAGCGGAGAAG
>JADDPY010000030.1:1040-1579 GCA_016781635.1 Rubrobacter sp. | reverse complement strand
GATACCGTCAAGCTCACCCCGGCTCTTCTGCATGATCCGCTCGAGCTTGCGGTTGGGGGTGAAGTCCTCGGGGCGTTGGAGAAGGGCTTCGTTGAGCGCGGTCAACCTCTCGGCAGGGACGGCCGTCTCCGGGATCTCAACGAGCGGCGTGTAGGTCTCGTCGGCTACGACGTCCTCATCGTCGGTCAACTCCTCGGGATTCTTGCGGATCTCCTCCATCTCGGCGTAGATCTCGTCCACCATCTCCTGGGCCTCACCCTCGGAGACGATGCCACGCTCCTCCAGCGTCTTCGCCCAGACCTCGCGCACCGTCGGGTGGTTGTTGATGATCTCGTACATCTTCGGCTGGGTGTAGGTGGGCTCGTCGCCCTCGTTGTGGCCGAAACGCCGGTAGCCGATGAGGTCGATCACGAAGTCCTTGCCAAACCCCTGGCGGTAAGCATAGGCCATCCTCGCCGCCGCCAGGCAAGCCTCCGGATCGTCGGCGTTGACATGCACTACCGGGATCTCGTACCCCTTGGCGAGGTCGCTGGCGTAGG
>JADDPY010000030.1:0-1012 GCA_016781635.1 Rubrobacter sp. | reverse complement strand
GGTGAAGCCGATCTGGTTGTTGGTGATGATGTGGATCGTGCCGCCCGTCCGGTAGCCGGGCAGCTTGTAGAGGTTCAGGGTCTCGGCGACGACCCCCTCGCCGGGGAAGGCGGCGTCCCCGTGAAGGAGGAGCGGCAGCGACGCCTCCTCGTCCTGCTTCGGTGCACCCGCCTCCTCCCGTGCCTCCTGCGCGGCGCGGGTCATCCCCTCGACCACCGGGTCGACGAACTCGAGGTGGCTCGGGTTCGGCGTCAGGTTAACGACGACCTTCGAGTCCTCCTCGTCCTCCCCAAGGCGGAAGCCCCGGATGCCGAGGTGGTACTTTACGTCCCCGACCCAGCCCCCGCCCGGGCTCTCGGTGACCGACGGCTTCTCGCCCTTCTCCGGCTTCTGAAACTCGCCAAAGATCTTAGAGTACGGTTTGTCCAGGACGTGGGCCAGCATGTTCAGGCGGCCGCGGTGGGCCATCCCCATGACCACTTCGGGGGTCCCGGTATCCGCGGCCGAGCGGACGAGCGAGTTGACCATCACCACCGTCATGTCCAGGCCTTCGATGGAGAAGCGCTTCTGCCCCAGAAAAGTCCTGTGCAAGAACTTCTCGAAGGTATCGACCCGCGTGAGACGCTTGAGAAGCCCTCTGGCCTCCTCGCCCTCGAGGGGCTCGTTGAAGCGCTCCGACTCGACCGCCTCCCTGAGCCAGAACCGCTCCTCGGGCGAGTGGATGTGGCCGAAGTCGTAGCCGGTGGTGTTGCAGTAGATGCGCCTGAGCTCCTCGATGGCCTCCCGTGCCGTGTTGGTGCGCTGCGGGATCGGACCCACTCCCGGGGCGTTGAGTATGTTCGCCGGTAGGGTCTCGAGGTCGTCGTCGCCGAGGTAGTAGAAATCGGGGTCGAGTGCCGGGTCCCCGGGTGGTTCGCTCCCCAACGGGTCCAGACGGGCCGCTCGGTGCCCGAAGTCCCGGAGGGCGCGGACGTATTTGGTCGCCGCCACGACCTTGATCACGTCCACCCCG
>JADDPY010000088.1 GCA_016781635.1 Rubrobacter sp. | reverse complement strand
GAGGTAAGCCACGTAGAGGACCGCGGCTACGCAGATCGCGGCTACCGAGGCAACCAAGACCTTCCCTGCGGGGATGATCTCCAGATACCTCCGACCCACCGGGCCAGCTTCCTTGCCCTCACTTCGGCCCAGTCCAGGAGGCGGGCGACGGGATAGAACTCGCCCGCGATCATCGCGAGGCCCAGGAAGAAGGTCAGCGTACCCGGACCCGGAAGCACTCCCAACACGAGGCTGACGACCGCGATGAGAAGCCCGCCGACCACGAAGAAGAGCCTCCTGGGATCCCGCCAGCCTTGCTCGCGCGCTTGCTGGCGGCGGTAACGGTTCTGGAAACGGCGACCCGGCTTGTCCCGCTTGAAGCTTTGCCATTCCTGCTTCACGCTTTCGGTCATGCCCCCGCCTTCGCGCTCTTGTTCGCTCGTCTAGTCGGGAGGTTTCTTACCTCCCGACTAGACGAGCGAAACTAAGCGAGCCGCGCGGGGAGCCCCGCCCCCTTCTTGCTCCGATCAAACGAATCGGCCCCTTTTCGGGTCGCGACCCTCGGCGAGCGAACCGGCTTTAGGCGGGCATCGCGGAGAGGACGTCGTTGCAGGCCGCCTCGCAACGGCGGCAAGCCTCGGCGCACGCCCGGCAGTGCTCCATCCCGTGCTGGGCGTGATTCTCGCACTCCTCGCCGCACAGCCTGCACGCCTCGGCACAGACTTGGAGAGAGGCGCGGACCATCCGGGGCTCGGTGGCCGTCTGGCGGGAGAGGATCCTGCCGGTCGCGTCGCACACGTCGGCGCAGTCGAGGTCGAGGCGGATGCAGCGGGCGAGCGTCTGGACGTCCCCGCAGGCCGTGCAGGCCTGGGCGCAGTCGAAGCACGCCTCTATGCACTCGACGAGCGTGGCCTGGTCGACGATGGGCTGGCTCGGGTTGGTCTGGACCATCTGCCGGGCGTAGGTCATCGGGTACCTCCTCCACGCGGTCGCTTGCTCGCGGAGGTGGACCTACCCCCACCCCCACCTGCCAAACCGCAGGGACGCGCGTCTTTCGGTGCGTCTTAAAGAAGGGGCGAGGTACTAGATCCGCATGAACCGCTCGATGGCGGCCTTCAACTCCTCCGTCTTCTCGCCCGGGTCCTCGCCGTTCTCGATGGCCTCGCGGACGCAGTGGTCGAGGTGGTCCTTGATCAGGATGGAGGCGACCTTCTCGGAGGCGGCGACGAGGCTGCTAATCTGGGTGAGGATCTCTATGCAGTAAGCTTCCCGGTCCACCATGCGCTTGATGCCCCTGGCCTGGCCTTCTATGCGGTCCAGTCGATCCGCCAAGTTTCGCTTGTTCTCGGCCTTTATGTAACCGGGCACCTCGTGTGCACCTCCGTGGGAAGGGCATGGAAGGGACGAATGTTCCTCGCCATTATATTCGCCTCCCGTGCGCCTACCTCGCCCGCCCGGTGGCGCGCCCCCCATCCCCTATCTGTACCAAAGTTGGTATGCGTCCCTAGGTACGCGTTGGCCCGGCCCTGCATGCCGGTGCGTCCTGCCGAGCCCCGCGAGAGATCGCCGGCGCCGCTACGCCTCCCCGTCCCGCCCTCCGCGCGGAGCGCGAAACGTAGCCACCCGGCTAACGAAAGGTAGCCACCCGGGCGATGGAGGACGTTTCGCCGCGCCCTATCCTGCCCCGGTAGCAGAGCTTTCTGACGCAAACAGACTCCTGCCCCGGTAGCAGAGCTTTCTGACGCAAACAGAC
>JADDPY010000102.1:949-1191 GCA_016781635.1 Rubrobacter sp. | reverse complement strand
TCGTGTGTTTCGACCCGCTCGTAGTGCTCGCGCATTTCTTCGGTGATGTATTCACGCCGGGTTGCGCCTGGCACAAGCTCGCGATCCGCGAGCACATTCGGATGAAACACACACGAGATGCGAAAGTTCGCGACGTTGGGCTTACTTTTCAGCTTGTGGAAGGTGCTGGTCCGCGACTGCGGGTTGGCCAACATCAGGACGATCACAATGCCACCCGACGACATGGCCTTGATGGCATTGAA
>JADDPY010000102.1:0-905 GCA_016781635.1 Rubrobacter sp. | reverse complement strand
GGTAGGGGCCATGCTGCCCATGTACGCGAGTGGTGCCGGTGCCGCCGTTGTCGTTGGTCGCCTTGCCTTTGGCGAAATGGTTATCGCGATACTTGATCTGGCAGTCTTCCAGGATGGTGCCCGGTAAGCCCTTCCCGCGCCGGTCGGTGCCGATCTCCTTCCACAGCAGGTCTTTGATCTGCTGCTGGCTCGGTGCGAAGGTGTAGACGATCGCCGGCGGAAAACAGTCAAAGAAATGGTTGACGAGGCCCGAGCTGAGCTTGGTCTTGCCGACGCCGTGGCCGGCTTCGACCCGCAGCCAGTTCTTGATGACCTGACCCGGCTCCCAGTGCTTCAGCTCGTTGCGTTTGACCAGGCCGGCCTCATAGTCACGCCGCTCGTGCATCTGCTGCAGCGCGAGCGTGTAGGCCGCGATAATCTCCCCTTGGCCCGGATGGTCGTCGTCACCTGACCAGGGATGCCAGCCTAACTTTTCTTGAATATAGGCTGATGGATTGAAGCGGTAGGTTTGAAAGGTGCTGTTCGTCTCCGCGCGCTTGCGTCGTTCGATTTCCGCCTGCGCGCGAAGCTGGATATCAACCGCCGAGGATGACGCTGAGGAGGTCATCGCCGGCCGCCAATCGTTCAAGTTGCTCGGTGCTCAGCTTCGAGAGGTCGATATTCTTGGCGATACTCTCGATGTGCTGGGTGGCTTTGCCAAGGCCTTGATCAATGAGATAGGTCAATGCCGTCTCGCTCGGGCCGTTGTTGACCTCGCGGCGTTTGACGAGCACCATGTGCTCGGGATCGAGGTCCGGAAACGCCGGCTTTTCGACGCGATGAACCTTGCCCTCGGCATCGACCTCATAGCTTTTGATAGTTACGGTCCCGGCTGGCGCCCACTCTTGATGCACAACGATGCGATC
>JADDPY010000021.1:3987-7354 GCA_016781635.1 Rubrobacter sp. | reverse complement strand
CCGAAGCATTCGAGCATCAAGGGCTGCCCGCTCTGACTCCGAATACCATCACCGATCTAGAAGGCCTGAAGGACGAGCTCGAACGGGTGAAAGAGCAGGGGTACGCTTTCGATGAAGAAGAAGTTACTGTAGGGCTCTGTTGCGCTGCGGCCCCAATTCTCAATAGTAAGGGTGAGGTGATAGCCGCGGTAAGCCTGTCGGTGCCAGCTTTCCGTTTCTACGATGGGAAGGAGAAATATCTGGCGGCGATCCTGGAGGCCGCCGAGCGCATCTCGAAGAGCATACGATATTGGATGAACGTATACTGCAACCGCAGGGGAATGGAGACACAATCGGCATGAGTGAAGAGAAGGTAAAAGTCGCGATTGTGGGATCGGGGAACATCGGCACCGACTTGATGTACAAGCTTCTCAAGGACCCTGGACACATGGAGCTTAAGCTGGTGTCCGGCATAGACCCGGACTCGGAGGGCCTCAAGCGGGCCCGGGACGAGGGCATTGAGGCCACCCACGAGGGCATAGGTCCGGTACTGGAGGATCCCGAGATAAAGATAGTCTTTGACGCTACCAGTGCTAAGGCCCATGTCCGCCACGCCAAGATGCTCAAGGAAGCGGGTAAGATCGCTGTAGACCTCACCCCCGCGGCCCGCGGTCCCTATGTAGTCCCTACGGCCAACCTGACGGAGCACTTGGATAAAGACAACGTCAACCTTATGACCTGCGGAGCCCAGGCCACGGTCCCCATGGCCTACGCCGTCTCGCGCGCTGCACCCGTGCGCTACGCAGAGATGGTCAGCACCGTCGCGAGTCTCTCGGCCGGCCCCGGCACCAGGCAGAATATAGACGAGTTTACCTTCACCACCGCTCGTGGACTGGAGGAGATCGGCGGGGCGAAGAGCGGTAAGGCGATCATCATACTAAATCCAGCCAATCCACCAATACTAATGCGCAATACCGTCTACGTCCTCCTGGAGGACGACGAAGTCGATGAGGCTGCGATCACCGACTCGGTAGAGGAGGTCGTGGCCGAGATACAAAAGGACGTGCCCGGGTACCAACTCAAGAACGGCCCGACGTTCGACGAGCGGGACACACCCGGAGGCAAGAAGCCGCTGGTGATGATGTTCTTAGAGGTGGAAGGCGCCGGAGATTTCTTGCCCAAGTACGCGGGCAACCTGGATATCATGACCTCTTCGGCTAGGAGAGTAGGCGAAGTGTTCGCCCGGCACCTCTTAGGGGTAGAGGAGGTAGTGGCATGACTGAGGCGCGGCAGAAGGCGGTGCGCATCACCGATACGTCCTTGCGCGACGGCTCGCATCCGATGAGCCACCAGTTTACCGCAGAGCAGGTACGGAACGTGGTGCAGGCCCTAGACGAAGCCGGGGTCCCGGTCATAGAGGTCACCCACGGGGACGGCCTCGCGGGCTCCTCTATCCAGTACGGCTTCTCCAAGACGCCGGAGATGGACTTGATCTCGGAGGCTGCGAGCGTCTGCGAACAGGCCAGGATCGCCGCACTCCTCCTCCCCGGAATCGGTACCCTGAAGGAGCTTAGGGAGGCGGTAGAACGCGGGGTGCAGATCTTACGCATCGCCACCCACTGCACCGAGGCAGACATCTCCCAGGAGCACTTCGAGATCGCCAAAGAGATGGACCTGGAGACGGTCGGATTCCTCATGATGTCTCACATGCGCCCACCCGAAGACCTCTTAGAGCAGGCCAAGCTGATGGAGTCCTACGGAGCGGACTGCGTGTACATCGTAGACTCGGCTGGGGCGATGCTTCCCCGGGAAGCCGGCGAAAAGGTCAAGGTCTTCAAAGAGAATCTTGATACCCAAGTAGGGTACCACGCCCACAATAACCTAGGTGTAGGGATCGGGAACAGCCTGGCGGCTTTAGAGGCTGGGGCCGACCAACTGGACGGGTCCTTGCGGGGCTTAGGCGCAGGCGCAGGCAACGCTCCGACGGAGCTCTTGGCCGCAGTTCTAGACAAGATGGGGGTCGAGACCGGAATCGACGTCTTTAAGCTCATGGACGCCGCCGAGTACGTCATAGCGCCCATGATGCCCTTCCAACCGATGACCGACCGCGATGCCATCACCATCGGCTACGCTGGGGTGTACTCGACGTTCCTCTTGCACGCCAAGCGGGCCGGTGAGAGGTACGGGCTGGATCCTCGTGACCTTCTGGTAGAGCTGGGACGAAGAGAAGCCGTTGCGGGCCAGGAAGACTGGATCATAGACGTGGCGCTCGAGCTGGCCAAGAAAAAGGGGGCTGCCTAGGCGTGGATGTCCTGCCAAGAAAAATCCGTTCTCCCGCAGCCTATTGTGTCGAGCATGCTCGCGGCTAGGCCCTGGAAGTCTCAGCGGCTTCCTAAAGTCGGATGAGACGAGAGAATGAAAAGCAGAGCCGGCGCCAGAGCGTTTCCGACCGCCAACCCGCCTCCGGTGGTCGTAGAGGAGAATTGTACGCGGTGTTATCTGGGGACTGTGGAGTATGGTGCCCTACACCTAACAGCACGTGACGGATAAGGGGGAGACCAGATGGACTTGAGCCGGGAAGCGGCAGTGCTACGAGAGACTATACATCAGGCCCGAGCTGAGCGTCGCACGGTACGAAGCGAAGACCTAAACGTGTACCTCGGCGAGGCCTATCTAGTACAAGAAGAGCTCGGAGAGGGCCGAGAACTCAAAGGGTACAAGTTAGGTCTGCTGAGCCCGAATAAGCAAGCCCAGATGGGCATAGACTCCCCCATCTACGGCAGGGTTTACTCCGACATGCTCCTGGAGAGCCCGGTAAGCCTCGGCCGCTTTATCCAGCCCCGGCTCGAGCCGGAATTGGCTGTGGTACTCGACAGTGACGTGGTCCCGCGGATGTCCCCTGAACAGGCCCGCGCGGCGGTGGGAAGGGTGCTGTTGGGCGTCGACTTCCTGGACAGCGTGTGGGAGGGATACCGCTTCGATATCTCCGACGTGGTCGCCGACAATGCTTCCGGAGGAGGTTTCCTGCTGGGCGAGGAGCCTTTAAGTGCCCCATTCGACGGCTTGCTTCAACTGTACCTAGACGGCGAGCTGTTGACCGAGGGACCGGTAGAAGCTTTAGGTGACATAGGAGAGCGGCTCAGCTGGCTTGCGAGAGAAGTAAGCGGGCTTTTTGAGGAAGTGGAAGGACTAGAGGCTGGGCAGACAATCTTCCTGGGCTCGCCGGCCGCCGCACTCGCGGCTCGTCCGGGAACCCTCGAAGTAAGAGGGCCGGATGACAGCATCCTTGTTGCGGAACTGAAAGAGTAAGAGAAGCGTGGGAGAAATTGCTGCGGACGTGGGCATGAAACGGGTCGGCACTGCGTGCGAGGTCGGCTAAGGTGCTGTC
>JADDPY010000021.1:1949-3956 GCA_016781635.1 Rubrobacter sp. | reverse complement strand
TTAGCCGAGGCCGAACACTGCCGGACCCCCATTTCTCCCCTGAGCGAGTCGCATCCCGAACTGAGTGCGGAGGATGCCTACCGTATACAGGATCGCCTCGTGGCTACCAGGGGTGGCAATACGGTAGGCTATAAGCTTGGCTTCACCAGCCAGGCCATGCGCGAGCAGATGAACATTGCCAGCCCGAACTACGGTCAGCTCACCGAGGGCATGTGGGTGGATCCGAACGCTAGTCGGGTCGATCTGTCGGAATTAATCCATCCACGTGTGGAACCCGAGGTGGCCCTGCTAGTCGAGAGGGATCTGAAAGGCCCGGGGCTAGCGCCCGTGGCGGTATACCCGGCCGTCCGGTGGGCGTTCGCCGCCTTAGAGATAGTGGATTCCCGTTTCAGAGGATACCGTTTCCGGGCGGCAGACAATACCGCCGATAACAGCTCGGCCGCTCGCTTCGTCCTGGGTCGCCCGGTACCTTTGAGCGGGGTTCCGGATCTACGCTTGGCCGGCGTGCTGTCGTGGCGTGACGGAAGAGTTATCGGCCGCGGACTAGGGGCCGATGCCCTGGGCGACCCGGTGCGTGCGGTCGCATGGCTAGCGAATCGTCTCGGGGAAGCTGGTCGCACATTAGAGGCCGGAAGCATCGTATTGACTGGAGGTCTGACTCAAGCATACCCGATCGGTGAAGGGGGAAGTTTCGTTGCAGAGTTCGGTGGACTGGGCACAGCCAAAGTCCACTTCGAGAGGAGCAAAGTTGCCACAAACCTCGAGTAACATTGACGCCCATAGCTTTGCCAAAAGGCTGTTCGAGGCCTTCGAGTCGGGTAAGGCAATAGGCCCTTTGACCGATCAAGAGCCCACATTGGGAGTGGTGGGCGCCTACCAAGTGCAGAGAGCTCTTGTAGAGCTTCACCAAAAGGCCGGCCGCCGGGTGGTCGCCCGCAAAGTGGGGCTCACCAGCAAGGCGATTCAGAGTCAGATAGGTGTTGACCAGCCCGATTACGGGGTGATATTGGATACCCACGTGTTCGAGAACGGAGCCGTACTCTCGCGGCAGAAGCACAACATGATCGCCGCGAAGGTCGAAGCCGAATTGGCCTTCATTCTAGACGAGGAGCTTAGGGGGCCGGGCGTGGACGCCGTGCGGGTGTTGGCGAGCACCCGCGCCGTGGTGCCGACGCTGGAGATAATCGACAGCCGAATCTCGGACTGGAAGATTAACCTTGCCGACACCATCGCGGACAACGCCTCCGGGTGGGGCATCGTGCTCGGTGAGGTACTCACCCCCGCCGATGGCTTGAACCTTACAACCGTCGGCATGGTCCTCGAACGTGATGGCGAGGTGCTGGCGACGGGTGCCGGTGCCGCCGTATATGACCATCCTGCCCGTGCCGTGGCCTGGCTTGCCAACACGTTGGCGGTCTATGGGGAGTCCTTGCCCGCCGGAGAGCCCATCCTCTCCGGCTCGTTTACGGCTGCTGTAGACGGCCTGCCTGGGCGCTACCAAGCCCGCTTCGGTGAGGGTCTTGGAAGCGTGGAAGTAACCATTACTTGAGTAACGGAGCGGTTGTCGGCGGCCCTATAGGCCTTTGCGCCGTAGAAATCTTTCATTGTTGCGCCGAAGCGCGAGCTGCTCCCCGATGCTGGTGTCCGAGCCGACAGACCGTGCGGGCGCCATCTTCGAGGACATAGAGTGCTTCTACAGCCCACGCCAGAGGCACTCAGCTCGCGGAATATGATCAGGATATGAATGGAGGGAGCGGCTGGAGCTTAGCGCAAAAGCATCCGACAAGGCAGAGCAATAGCAGTATGGAATTGACTCGGCACCACGGACACTCGAATATTGGGGACGATAGATCCTCGAAGGAGATTTTGGGTGCCAGGGGCAAGATCACAGTATCCGCCAGAGTTCAAGCGAGAAGCCGTCTGGCTGTGGTCCGCTCTTCGGATAGCCTCATCTCGCCGATCGCGAAGCAGTTGATAACTCCTTGAGAAGTTGGGTGAAGCAGGCAG
>JADDPY010000021.1:0-1824 GCA_016781635.1 Rubrobacter sp. | reverse complement strand
ACTCCTTGAGAAGTTGGGTGAAGCAGGCAGAGATTGATCCGGGAGAGCGCGAAGGGCTCATCACCGAAGAACGCCAAGAGCTAAGGAAGCTGCGCAAGGAGAACAGGGTCCTTCGTCAGGAGCGGGAGATCTTTGGAAAAGCAGTCGCCTTCTTCGCCAGGGAGGACGGGATTCAGTGAGAGCCTACAAGCTCATCGATGCAGAGAGGGTAAGCTTTCCCGTCACAGTCCTATGCAAGGTGCTCAGCGTGTCCCGCTCCGGCTACTATAGCTTGAGGGACAGGCCGCCTTCGAGTAGGGCCCAACAAGACGCTAAGCTCACCACGAAGATTCGTGAGACCCGCCAACGTAGCCGCCACACCTACGGCTCTCCGAGAGTACAGGCCGAGTTGAGGTCCATCGGCATCCGCTGCGGGAGTAAGAGGGTGGCGAGGTTGATGAAAGAGGCCGGGTTGCGTGGATACCTTCGTGCTTGGAGAAGAAGCACTACTCGTCGGGATAGACGTGCCGTCCCCGCCGAGGATCTCCTAAAGAGAGATTTGGTACCTCAGGAGTAGACAGAGTCTGGGTGGCGGACATCACGTATGTGAAAACCGACGAGGGCTTTATGTATCTGGTCTTTGTTCTAGATACCCATAGCCGCCTTGTAGTTGGCTAGGCTATGAATAACCATCTTCGTAGCGAGCTGGTGGTTGATGCTTTGCAGATGGCTATTGGCGCAGGAGACCGGCTCCGGGGCTCATTCACCATTCGGATCAGGGGGTACAGTACACCTCGCTTTCCTTCGGTAAGTGGATCGAGCAGGCCGGCATCATCCCTTCGATGGGCCAGGCGGAGTCGGCGCTGGACAACGCAACGGCCGAGTCGTTTGTCTCGACGTTGAAGGCGGAGTTGGTGAGCCAGGGACGGTTTCCCACTCGGCAAGTGGCCAAGACGGCGAACTCGAATACCTGAAAGGGTTCTACAACCGCAGGAGGCCGCACTCATCTTTTGGCTACAAGAGTCTCATTGACTTCGAGGAAGGTAGAATGGGAGAAGTTGGCGCAGCGTAAGATGAGTGTGCCTGTGCTAACGGGGGGGAATCGTACTTTGGTCCCGTACTCTGGGACCGCTACCTACTCCTTCGTCTACATGGCTTGTAGGGCAACCGTCTTCCAGGCTGAGTAAAACTCTATACCCGCGATCCCCTGTTCGCGACCCCCGACCCCCGACTCCTTGTTTCCACCGAAGGGCACCTGGAACTCGAGTCCGGCGGTGGGCAAATTCACGTTGACCAACCCGACATCGGCCCTCTCAGCAAACTCGTTAGCGTAGCGCAAGGCCTCTGTGGCGATGCCGGCAACTAGGCCGTAGCGGGTGCCGTTGGCGAGCTCGACGGCGTGGTCGAAATCGTGGGCCTTTATGACGGCCAGAACGGGGCCGAAGATCTCCTCTTGCGCAGTCTCCGATGCGTTGTCCACATCAGCGACGATGGCCGGGGCTATGTAGTAGCCCTCCTCCTCGGAGCCGGTCGTGCCGCCCTTCAGGATCACACGCCCGTCACCCTTCGCGGTCTCAAGAGCCTCCAGGATGCTCTCGTACTGGCTCTTGCTGACGACCGGACCTATGACGACCTCTTCGTCGAGCGGGTCGCCAACCTTCATTGCCTCCGTGGCGCTCTTGAGCTCTTCGAGGAACTCCTCGTAGACGCTCTCGATCACGATGGCGCGGCTAGAGGCGGTGCACTTCTGTCCTGCGTAGCCGAAGGCCCCGTAGGCGACCTTCGCCGCTGCGTCAGCGAGGTTAGCGTCATCCATCACGACGTAGGGGTTCTTGCCGCCCATCT
>JADDPY010000165.1 GCA_016781635.1 Rubrobacter sp. | reverse complement strand
AGCAGCTTGACAAACGCATCGGGATGCGAATTCATCAGGCGGCAGCCGGTTGAGCTACCAGCCGGGCGAACGGCGAGCGCCTGGTCTTTGTCCTGGGCACTCCCATCAGCCATTCTCCTACCCGCAGAAAGCTGAGGGAGGTGGCACTCAGGAGGTGATGCAGATGGCTCTTGGGCAGTCCAACATACCTGGAGCGCCGCACCTTGCAGGTTCGTACCGCCCGTGAGATGGTGCCCTCTATACCGGCACGCCTGGTGTACTGTGCCTTGAACTCGGCTGTCCCTTCCCGCTCACGAGCCCATTGCAGAGCCTCATATTGCTCTTTTGGGCGGACGGTCAGGCGCCGGCGTGGGTACTTGGCATCGGACTGCGTGCACAGCTCACGGCTCGGACAGGGACCGCAATCGGCGGTGGAGAACTTCAGGCGTATGACGTCGTTGCCGCGGTTGTCTACGAAGGGGGTCCACTCTATGCTCTCATGACCCTCGGGACAGATGACCTTCTCGCGCTCCCAATCGATCTCGAAGTCCTGCATGCCGAAACCCTGCTTGGCGCGGGCCTGCCAACGGTAGTCCGGGCGGGTGGGGCCGTAGAGATCTACTCCATAGTTCTTCTTGCTCTCTGCCAAAAGCTCGGCGTCCAGGTAGCCGGTGTCCACGAACTGGGTTGCGGGGAGCAGATCTTTCCGCTTTAGTGCTTCGTGGATGATTGGGGTGGCGTCGCCGTCGGCCACCGGGGCGGGGGCGGTCTGGACATCGGTGATGATGCTCGGCAGACCTTCCTCGCAGGTCTCGGTTAGATGAACCCGGTAACCGACCCAGGAGGTGGTGGACTTCCTGGCGTAGCGACAATCCGGATCGATCGGGGAGTTTATGTATCTTGTCGAACGTGGGATACCCTCCTCAGAGGTACGCCAGCACGCCTCCCCATTCTGATCGTAGAAGAAGTTCTGGACCCACACCTTTCGAAGGTCTCTACGGCCGGTACCTGCCTCAGCCAAGCCGGAGAAGCCTCGGAGAGGAGCTCGTTTAGGAGTGCATAGCCATCGGCACCGATCTTTTCCGCTTCCTCTTGGCGAGCTTGTTTGCTCTTGGGCAGCTTCCCGTCGTCGGGCCTGCGTACATAACGCTGTGTCCACTCCTCATGGACGCGCTCTTGCAGCCATTCCGGGGCGACCGTCGCGAGCACATCCAGGGCGTGGCGCATAGTCTCGCCAACGAGCTCCAGGCGGTTCAAGCCGCGAACGACAGCCAGGATGCGAGTGGAGTCGGTGCGCTGCTTACCTCGAGCCTTGACCAGCCCCATCTCCCTGAACCTGTCGAGCAAATGGTCGAAAAGCAACCTTTCTTCCTCGCCTTCCAGCAGAGACGGCTACGGAACTCGGAGAGCACCGAGGCGTCAAAGCCGGGATCGTCCAGTTCGAGCGAGAGGGCATATTTCCAGTCGATGCGGGCCCGGACGGCGTCAGCGGCCTGCCGGTCGGAAAGACCTTCGGCGAACTGCATGATGGTCACCAGGGCCAGCCTCCACGGCGTCATTGCTGGCTGGCCGCGTCGGGGGAACAGGTGAGCGAAGTCCTCGTCCTCGACGATAGCGCCGAGCTCATCGCGCATGGTCATATAGACCATGCCTTTCGGAAAGGCGGCTTTGGCGACGCGGGCGGTTTCCTCCGGCACCGGCTCTACAGAGCGGGGGTGCAGGCACATAGTGATCCTCCGAGGTACTCGATTT
>JADDPY010000177.1 GCA_016781635.1 Rubrobacter sp. | reverse complement strand
GCGCGAGGGACGCGCGAGGATCGCACTCGACCCCCGCGATTCCTCGGGGCCAGCCGAAGGAGGCGAGCCCTCCCCGACTACGATGGCCCCTGCCCGAATGGGATCCGGTGATACTGCAAGTAAGCGCTCTCGCGCCTTCGCTGAGTACGGACGCCGAGCTAGTTAGGAGACCGCTTGTTCTGCCAACGTTTGCTCACAACATCACCACAGATTGTGCATCAACCTTCCTCCAACCCCACCGATGGTGGTCTCTGCGTCTCGAGGACCACCGATGACCCCCGAGCGGTGATGCTGGAAGTAAAAGCGGTGATGCTGGAAGTAAGAGCGGTGATGCTGGAAGTAAGAGCGGGTCTTCTGCCCGAGCGGTTCGGGACCGTCGGCGCGCCGATCGGCCCCGCGATGCCCACAAAAACGGCCATCGTGGCGTTCCGCGGGCGGCCAGGTGCCCCGGATTCGGCCGCTTGCCAGCGGTGATGGTGCAAGTAAGGCAGGGTGATGCCCCGAGTAAGGGCGGTGATGGCGCAAGTAACAGACGGTGATACCCCAAGTAGGAGCAGTGATGCTGCACGTAAGCATGGGTGATATTGCAAGTAAATCGGGTGATGCTGCAAGTAAATGCGGGAGACCAATTGCCTGCAAAAGCAAGGTTTTTGGCCGGGAAGGCCTTGTTGCCATGTATGTTGAGATGTGTGTTTAATACCTTTGTTGTTTACAGGGAGGACATCCGATCGCATGACGGGCGGCGCCCATGGCTTCGTCGATACCACCGTTGAGGACCTGACCAGGGGCGATGACGTCGCGCTCATCGCGGTCGAGGCCAACCTGGAGATCCCGCCGATCTTCAAGATGCGCAAGAGCAAGGATGGCGCCAAGCGCTCGGCGGAGGCACGCGACGAGGTCATCACCAAAACGGGGGAGAGGCTCGAGCAGTATTGGCGCTTCGCCGTTCCCGAGCCCTACGAGCTCCCGGGACCGCTGGACCAGGACGTGTGGTTCGCGGTGCAGGCTCTGGTGGACCGCAGGGGCGGGATGCCTCTCGACGGAAAGGTCTCGTTCGAGATCGCCGAGCTCGTCGAGATCATGAACAAGTCGAAGAGCGGGCAACTCTACGAGGCGATAAAGCATTCCTTGCTCCTGCTCTCCTCGATGCACATCCACGCCGAGAACGCCTTCTACTCCAAGGACACCGAGGAGCTCGAGACGAGGACGTTCCGGCTGTGGGACGTCAAGCTGTCGACGAAGCGGAACAAGAAACGCGCGACGTCGACGGAGAAGAACGTCCTTGAGTTCCCCGAGGCGCTGGTCCGCTCCTTCAGAGCGAACTACCTGAAGGGCCTGGATCCCGAGTTCTACTACTCGTTGGACCACACGCTCTCCAAGCGCCTCTACCGTCTCATCGACTGCAAGCGCCACGAGAACCTCTCCTGGTCGTCCGATCTCGAGCGCTTGAAGCGCATGGTCCCGTTGGCGCCGAGCTACAAGCACAACTCCAAGATCCGCCAGGTCCTAGAACCCGCCCACGAGGAGCTCATGGAGCGCGGCTTCCTCAAGGAGGTCAGCTTCGGCGGCTCGGGCGGAGCGGTCCGCTACCGCGTCTGCCCGGATTTCGCCCGTCGTCGTTCCCTCGGGAAGCCGAGGACGACCCCCGAGGAGGACAGGGCCGTCCGTACCCTCATGGACAAGGGCGTCTGGGCCAACGTCGCCCCCG
>JADDPY010000298.1 GCA_016781635.1 Rubrobacter sp. | reverse complement strand
TCCCCGTCCCCTCGTAGGAGCCCCGCCCGTGCAGCCTCTCGAACGGCGCGAAGATCCGCTCGACGTGCTCCTCCTCGAAGCCTATGCCGTCGTCCTCGACGATCACCCGGCAGACCGCTCCGCCCGCGTTCCCCACGTCCCATTCTCCCAGGATCTCGCCGTGGACCTTGACGAGCGGCGGCTCCCCCTCCCCGTGGAACTTGAGCGCGTTGCCGATGAGGTTCTGGAAGAGCTGGCGCATCTGCATCCGGTCGGCGTCGATGGTCGGCAGCTCCCCGACCTCCACCCGGCCCCCTGCCCGCTCCACGCTCGCTTCCAGATCGGAGAGGACCTCCAGGGTCACCTCGCCGAGGTCGACGGGGGCGAAGGGCCGGGCCTGGGTCGTGACGCGGGAGAGGGTGAGCAGTCCCTCGATAAGGTCCTGCATCCGGGCCGTCGCGCCCTCCATGCGGTCCAGGTAGTCCAGGGCCCGCTGGTCGAGGACGCCCGAGTACTTTGTCCTCAGCCTGTCGCCGAAGGTCCGCACCTTGCGAAGGGGCTCCTGCAGGTCGTGGGAGGCGACGTAGGCGAAGCTCTGCAGCTCGCCGTTGCTCTGCGCGAGCTTGCGGGCATAGGACTTAAGGTCCTCCTCCGCCCGCTTGCGCTCGGTGATGTCACGGGCGACGAAGAGGACCGAATTTTCCTGCATCGGTGAGACGGTGCCGTTAAACCAGACCTCCCGTCCTTCTATAGCCAGGCTGTATTCGAAGCCGATAGTGCGCCGGATTCGAGCGACCAACGTATGCGGTCCATTAAAGTGTCGGCCTGATCCTTTGAAAAGGTCTCGTAAAGCGTCCTGCCGACGATCTCCTTCGGGGGTTTGTACAGAAGAGAAGGCTCCGTCGGCGCGATCTCGAGGCAGCGGCCCTCCGCGTCGAATACCAGGATGACGTCGGTCATCGCCGCGAACAGGGCCCGGAGCCGGGTCTCGGAGGCGTGCAGCTGCGCCGTGCGCTCCCGCACCCGCCCCTCCAGGTCCCGGTTGAGGCGCCGGATCTCCGCCTCCGCTTCCTTGCGCTCGGTGATGTCCTGCACGATGCACACGAAGCTCCCGCCCTCCAGCAAGCTGATGGAGAGCTCCTGCGAGAAAGTGTCCCCGTCTTTCCTGCGCCCGACCGCCTCCCCGCGCCAGTACCCCTGACGGCCGATCTCCGGCATCGCGTGCCGGTCGAGCCAGTCGAGCTGGTCCTCGTCGTACAAAGCCCTCCAAGTTCTCTGGCCCACAAGCTCCTTCGCGTCGTCGTAGCCGTAGATCCTGGCGTAGGCGTCGTTGGTGTAGGTGAAAGTCCCGTTCTCGTCGAGGATGGCTATGCCGTTGACGGCGGTCTCCATGGCCGCGCCCTGGCGTCGCAGCAGCGCCTCGGCTTTCTTTTGCTCGGTGACGTCCTCGCAGTTGACGAGGACCACGGTCCTCCCATCCGGATCCGGCACGGCGCGCGCGTTCTCCCGTACCCACATCACGCTCCCGTCCTTACGGACCTTGCGGATCTCCCACTGGAAGATCCTCGCCGGGTTTCGCAGGCACTCGGCGAAGTACTCCAGGGCGGCCTCTTTGTCTCCTTCGTGGAAGACGTTCGTGACCGAACCACCGACGATCTCCGCGGTCTCGTAACCGAGTTGCCTGGCGCCGAAGCGATTGACCGAGAGGACCGTCCCTTTGTCGTCCAGGGTGAAGTA
>JADDPY010000087.1 GCA_016781635.1 Rubrobacter sp. | reverse complement strand
CCTGATCAGGGGGATACGGCCCGATACTCGCACTCACCCAAAAGGGTGAGCGAAAGATCACCCTTTTTTGCCGCACATTTACCAAGAGTTTATCGGCTTGTTTACCGAGGTTATACCTCGCGTTGATACGCTAGTACCACGCAAGTCCTCCGCGTTTTCCGTGATGCAAACCAACCACACCGATATGCACTTACTCCTGCCAGTGGTGGGAATGTCAACGCACGGGGCATCGGGAGTGATCTACCTGCCGTAGGGAGGGGGTCGAGTTGACCTCCAGGACCTTGGCAGACACGGAAGGGACGGAGCAATGACGTGAGGAGCGCAAGAGATGACGGGATAGGGCTTCAGAAAACACCTTGTTACCGCGAAACCACACAACCCCATACCAGGAGAGAAAAAGTGCAAGCTACCAGCCCAATCGTCACAACGCGGAGCCGTCAGTCGCTGCTCACCATGTTCATGACCCTGCTACTCGTGATGGCCACGGTGGCCCCCGCGCTGGGCTCGTCGCGCATCGCGCACGCCGCTCCAGTGGCAGCCACCACCGCGACTACATGCACCCAGTGCACGACGAGTGTCTTGGGCACGGTCACCGCGTACGTCAAGGCCACCGCGACGGCGAACGGCTCCATCACCATCGGCGGCGTGAAGTACGTGATCAAGGCCGGCACCACGCTATCGTCGCTGATCAAAGTAGGCGTCTATGTCAGCCTCCGATTGACGCTCAATGCTTCCGGCCAGATCACCGCCTGCACGGTGCTTAGCGTCAAGGTGAAGGTGTCCGGCACGGTCACCGCGTATGTGAAGGCCACGTCGACGGCGAATGGCTACATCACCATCGGCGGCGTCAAGTATGTCATTAAGGCCGGCACCGTCCTATCGGCGGCGATCAAGCTCAATGTGTATGTCAACCTGACCCTCACCCTCAACGCCTCCAACCAAATCACGGCGTGCGCGGTCATCAGCGTCAAGCTCAACGTCTCCGGCACGGTCTCGGCGTACGTGAAGGCTACTTCGACGGCGAACGGCTACATTACGATCGGCGGCGTGAAGTACGTCATCAAGGCGGGCACCACCCTGCCGTCGACGATCAAGGTGGGCGCCTACGTCACGGTGACGCTCACGCTCAACGGCTCCAGCCAGGTCATCGCCTGCACGGTGATCAGCGTCAAGGTGAAGGTGTCCGGCACCGTTACGGCGTACGTGAAGGCCACGGCTAGCACCAACGGCTACATCGTGATCGGCGGCGTGAAGTATGTGATCAAGGCCGGCACCACGCTGTCCGCCCTCGTCAAGATAGGCGCGGTCGTCAACGTAACGCTCACGCTCAACGGCTCCAACCAGGTCGTTGCCTGCGCCGTGATCAGCGTGAAGCTCAAGGTCACCGGCACGGTCTCGGCGTACGTGAAGGCTACTTCGACGGCGAACGGCTACATTACGATCGGCGGCGTGAAGTACGTCATCAAGGCGGGCACCACCCTGCCGTCGACGATCAAGGTGGGCGCCTACGTCACGGTGACGCTCACGCTCAACGGCTCCAGCCAGGTCATCGCCTGCACGGTGATCAGCGTCAAGGTCTCCGGCCTGATCACGGTCTTCGTGCCGGCGACGCTCCTCACGACCGGTCAGCTCGTCATCGGCGGGCAGTCCTTCGTGATCGCCAAGGGGGCAAGCCTCTCGCTTGCAGTCGGGCTGAACGTGACCCTCACGCTCACCCTCAACTCCGCGGGTCAGGTGACCTCCTGCGGGTGCAACTGAGGAGCATCCGCACCCTGCAG
>JADDPY010000586.1 GCA_016781635.1 Rubrobacter sp. | reverse complement strand
GCGGTCACCTTCGGCAAGCACATAAGGTCGAGGGTCGAGAGCGTGGACCCAGGCCGGGCCAGCCTTTACATCGACGTAGAAGATTTTCATCAGAATGGGAATGGAACTTTGCATGGTGGGGTTTACGCCTCGCTCATCGACAACGCGATGGGGATGGCGGTGCTCGCGCTCGTAGGGACCAGGACGGCCACCGTAGAGATGAACGTGCACTTTCTGGGGGCGGTCGGCGGGGGGCGCATAACCTGCCACGCCGACGTCGTCCACCGCACGCGCCGCATGGCGACCGCCGAGGCGAAGGTCCACGACGAGGAAGGCAACCTGGTGGCGATGGGTACCGGCGCGTTCCGGGTGTTCGAGAAGAAGGGCAACGCTATAGTGTGAGCCTTTCCCTTATGCTTTTAAGCGCGGTAGCCGCGGACGTGGGTGGAGACAAACGGGGACCGGGTTCGAAGCATGGATGCTTCAAGCCCGGCGTCTCGCGTGGCCAGCCCTAGCACCCGAACGGATGCCCGTCGCCCGAGCGAGTATCATGGGGATGCGGTAGGGAGAGGAAAGGAGTACGGCATGTTTCGCACAGAGAAGCCGTGGGTCCGGGTGTATGAGGGGCATGCATCGCCCGAGACGGAGGTGTTCGAGGGCTCGCTGACGGATTTCTTCAGGCTCTCGGTCGAGGAGCATCGGGAGAAGGTTGCCCTCATGTTTTATGGCACGACTTTTACCTTCGAGCGCCTGGAAGCGCTGGTGGACAAGATGGCGGCTTCGCTTGCGGTCAGGGGGGTGAAGAAGGGCGATCGGGTCGCGCTCATGCTTCCGAACTGCCCGCAGTACGTCGTATCGTTCTTCGCAACGGTGCGGCTCGGGGCGATCGTTACGCAGCTTAACCCGATGTATGTGGAGCGGGAGATCGAGCATATCCTGCGTGATTCCGGGGCCGAGACCATGGTCGTCTACTCGGACATGTACCCGCGGGTGAAGGCGGTCCTGTCGGAGACGAGCTTGCGCGACGTGGTCGTGGTGGACCTGAAGGGCGAGCCGGAGGGTCTGGACGCGGGGCACGTGAGCTTCGGAGACCTCGTGGCGGAGGACGCCGAGCCCGCGCCGCCCGTCGAGTTGGACCCGGTCGAAGACGTCGCGGTCTTTCAGTACACGGGCGGGACTACGGGGGTCTCCAAGGGGGCGATGCTCACGCACCGCAACCTGGTTGCGAACGTGCGGCAGACGCTGGACCTGTTCGTGGACGACCCGGCGGCATTTTCGAACAATCAGAAGATCATGGGGCTCCTGCCGTTCTTCCACATCTACGGGCTGACGTGCGTGATGCTCTTCGGCATCCGGCAGGGGCTTAACCAGATTCTGGTACCCCGCTTCGATCCGACCGAGGTGATGAACCTCGTCAAGAGCGAGGTTCCCGTTATGTTCGCGGGCGTGCCGACAATGTACATGGCGCTCCATGCTTCGGGGGCGGACTTGAGGGAGTACGGCTTCCACAAGGTGAGGACTTATAACTCCGGTGGGGCGGCGATGCCGGTGAACCTGAGGCATGCTTTCGAGGAGAAGATCGGGCGCCCCGTCTTCGAGGGCTACGGGCTCTCGGAGGCCTCGCCGGTGACCCATTTCAACCCGCCGTTCACGGGTTCGAGCCGCGACGCGAGCATAGGCGTCCCGATACCGAGCACCGACGCGAGGATCGTGGACGTCGAGACGGGGGAGCGGGAGGTCGAGATCGGGGAGTCCGGGGAGCTCGTCATCCGGGGCCCGCAGGTGATGAAGGGCTACTGGAACATGCCC
>JADDPY010000209.1 GCA_016781635.1 Rubrobacter sp. | reverse complement strand
TGATGTGACGGTTGCGGGGATTTCAGCAGAGGGTCCGTCACGCAGCAACCCGATTGAGATACTCTGTCGGCCCGAGGAACCTTCGTACAGTCTCTTCTGGTACGGGGGCGCGGACGGCTTTTTGGCTACGAGGAGGACGAGACGGTGGCGAACGAGAGTAATGCCTACCAAGAGGCTTGGAGACGCGCTAGGACCCTGGAGGACTTGGGCGAGCTCACGGCCGGTTGGGCCGAAGGCACGGTCAAATGGATGCCTACGGATGCCAGTGAACCCTATGAAGAGACGGAGCCGCTCCGCGAGGTACTCGCCGCCATCAACAGGAACGGCTTCGTGACGACGTTCTCGCAGCCCGGCGAGGCCATTGACGAAGAAGGGCGTGGTCAGCGGGCGGCCGTGGAGGGCTGGGCAAGGGAGGACATTGCCCGATATCTCGGGCCTCTCACCCTGTGGACGGACCTGCTAGTGTTCGCCTTTCAACCGGGAAACTACTCAGCCGGGTACCAGGTCCCAATCACTACGGCGGACTTCCGCCCGTTCACCTGGGTTGGCGGTTACGACGGTCATGAACACCTCGAGCAGTACGCTGAGGATTGCTCTCGCGAGGCAATAGAAGAGATAATGCGAGCCTGGACGATGGTGATCATCGATCCTTGCTGGGGTCGGAAATCTTATCTTTGGGAGCACGTCTCCGCAGCCCTGGAAGGCCGGAGCCCCGAGACCCGCTTCTCCGTCGAGCCTTACCACACGGGCTTGGACTACGATTTCGGGATCTAGACTCCGAGGTGTTCGGGGGCCCAGACGTATCGCCATGAACGCCTAACTCCGTGGCTAAGGTGCGACCATCGCTTTCAACGGGCTTGAGATGGCAGCACGTACTGTGGAGCATCCGACCGTATCTCCACACGGGCGGCGAACACCGCTTCAGCCAAACCTACGCACCTCCGAGAAAACCCCCGCAAACCACTGTCACGAGTGTCATGACTGTCACCCCGGCGAGGAAGCCGCTTAGGTAAGGCGTTTCTTCGGTGACGGTGACCGTGACGGTCACGAGGGGGTGCATAGGCAGCGTCACGCGGAACCCGCATAGGTACGGGCGGTGTGACGACGATGACGGCGATGACGATCAATTGCGGACGTTCTCTAAGGGTCGCTCACCGCCAAGGGATCCAAACAGGAGGCTGAGAGGTCAGAGGCTTGCCCCTGCATCCCGACCTGACCACATCAGGAGGCCGGGCAGCCTCAAATGTTAGCCGCGCCATCTAGTACTTAAGGCTCGACAAGTGCGATCGATCTTATTGGTCTAGGAAAACGGAGGTTCACTAACATGGGCGGAACAGGCAGCGGGCGCTGGTCATACCACGACAAGAAGCTGACCGTCGAAGACTGCTGGGCGATAGACGTCTCCGACATGGTCCGGGTCGTCGACCCCTCGAAGCCCGAACCGACCTCCGGGTCCTTGCGGCCGATCAAGCCGGCGACGGGTAGAAAGATGCCCCCTGTGCGCTGCGCTATAGAGGTCGGCAATGACGGTACTCCGCGGCTCGGGCTATCCTATTCAGCTAGCGATAGATGGGGCCTTGAGCATCGGGTCGAGGAATCCATTCGTTTACAAACAACCCGACCCAACTTTGGCGGGGTGCGCTGGTGGTTCTCCTGCCCCCGCATGCTCGATGGTAAGGAGTGCGGTCGCCGCGTCGGCAAACTCTACCGACCTCCAGGGAGTCGGTACTTCGCCTGCCGCCGCTGCCTCGACCTGACCTACGAGAGCTGCCAGAAGAGCCACCGCCACGACG
>JADDPY010000543.1 GCA_016781635.1 Rubrobacter sp. | reverse complement strand
CCGAGCACAGGAGCGCCAGGGCACCGAAGAAGACGCACGTCGGCCAGAGGTTCAGAACCGCCTCGCCGCTCGCCGCGAGCGGGAGGTCTACCTCCACGAGAACCGCCGTGACCCACATGACCGCCCCCATCCCCGCGACGATACCGAGCAGGGAGAGGGCGGTCGCGACGAAGCTCCCCACCACGAGTTGCCATCGCGGAAGGGGGTTCCCGAGCAGGACGTCCAGCGTGCCGCGTTCTTCGGCCCCGGCTATGGCACCCGAGAGGCTCAGAATAGGGAAGAACGCCAGAGCCAGAGGGGCGAGGTTGAAGACTTGGCCGGCTAGGTAGCCCTGTATGGTCCCCATGTCCGAGATGCCAAAGGCCTCCAGCATCCCCTTCGGGTAGGCTTGCATGATCTGCTCCATCTGCCGTGGGTCCCCGAAGGAGAGGAAGGAGCGACCAGCGCTGCCGCGTAGAGCCCGAGGGCCAGGCCCCAGACCGAAGCCCCCCTCGATTGCAGCCGCAGGATGTGCGAGACGAGCGGCGCGAGCGTGCCGCGCGCCCGGTGCCCCATCCGGTGCCTCCGCCGCCGCTCACCCCGTCGGCTCCCGCCTCTACTCCGCGGGGCCTCCCGCACTCCTCTCGCGCTCAACTCCCGTCTCCTCCCTCGTCCCCGCCGTAGTAAGTCAAGAAAATTTCCTCCAAGCTCGGCCACTCGTAGTCCATGGCGAGTAACCTGTGCTTCGCGGCGAGCTTGACCACCTCGTCGAGGTCGTCGTAGAGGATGAAGGAGATCGTGCCGCGGTCGGACTTCAGGTCCTTCACCCCGGGCAGGGCCGCGAGGGGTCTCGCATCCACCGGTCCCTGGAAGACGAGCCGGACGTGTCGGAAGGCCTTGTCCACGAGGGATCTCGTGGGCTCGACGTCGACCAGGCGACCGTCGCGGATTATGCCGACGCGGTCCGAGACCCGCTCGACCTCGCTGAGAACGTGCGACGAGAAGAAGACGGTTCGTCCCTCCGCCCTCGTCTCGGCGACGATCTCCAGAAACTCCTCCTGCACCAGAGGGTCCAGGCCGCCCGTAGTCTCGTCGAGGATGAGCAGGGGCGGCTTATGGAACATGGCTTGTATAAGCCCAATCTTCTGCTTGTTCCCTCGCGAGAGACGCCGCATGGGCCGGCCAAGATCCGCCCCGAGCCGCTCGGCCAACTCGTAAGCGTAAGAGAGGTCTCCGACGCCCCGCAGCCGGGTGAAGAAGCGCAGGAGTCGCTCGCCCGTCATCCTGTCTTCGAGCGCAAACTGGCCGGGCAGGTTGCCGACGCGCGCCCGTATCCTTACGCTCTCTCTGAGCATCCAAACCGAAGATCCTGGCTTCCCCGCCCGTGGGCCGCAGAAATCCCAACAAAGTCCTGACCGTGGTAGTCTTCCCCGCCCCGTTGGGTCCGAGAAAGCCAAATACTTCCCCCTCGCGCACCTCGAGGTCCACGTCCCGTACGCCACGACCATTCTTGCCGTATGTCTTGGTGAGCCCCCTGGTCTCCACGACGTTATCCAAGACCCTCGTCCTTCGTTTGTCGCACCACGTACAACAGCACTATATCCGGACGTCTCGGCCCTCTGCAACGTCCAACTGGGTCTAGCGACCTCCCCCGCCGCAGGCGGGGCATGTCCTCGCGGGGGCATAACGTCTCTTTCCCACGGTACTGTGCGCGAACAGATCTCCGCATGGAGGAGGATATTGACGGTCAGCCCACCTTACCGACGGGCTGGATAACCTCAACGATAGAGCAACCTCCGGGGCAC
>JADDPY010000301.1 GCA_016781635.1 Rubrobacter sp. | reverse complement strand
GGAACCGGCCACGCCCCACGGCAGGCCCCGGCCGGCCTTTACGGAGAAGGTCTTCTTCTCCGGGTCGAGGACCATGACGCTGCCCCGCCTCGCACCGAAGCGGATCTCCGCCTCGTCGAAGAGAGCGTCGAAGCTATCGGCGGTGGAGAAAGCCGCAGCGGCACCGTTCGCAACCGCGTCTCTCGCGGCCGTACCACTCGTGGCCGCGGCGCTGACGACCACGCCACTTGTAGCGCCGTTCGCGACGGGGCGCAGACCTTGCTGGACGGTTTTGGCCTTTGTAGGGGCACGGTGGGAGCCGGAGTGGGCGGTCTTCTCCCAATCGGTCGCGCCCTTGAACTCTCGGAAGACGGCGCGCAGGGCGCTGATGCTCAACAGGAATTGGTAGGGCACGAAGCCTAACGCGTACCTTGCGAGGTCGCGCGCCTTCAGGCGGAAGCCGTAGGAGCTCGCGAAATCCTGCAGGCCGATCAAGCCGACGAGGAGTTGAAAAAAGATCGCGTACAGGGGCAACAGCGAGATCATCGCCACGCCCACGGGGACCCGGAGGTAAATGATCATGAAGACCGCCGGGATCCAGAGCGCCCCGGCGGCGGCCTGAAAATACGGGTAGGTCATCGAGTAGACGGCCAGAAGCCGCTGGCCGCGGGTGGGCAGCTTCTTCCACTCGCCCTTGCGGAAGACCTGGAAGAAGCCCTGGCACCAGCGCGTACGCTGCTTAACGAAACCGCCGACGCTATCGGGGGTCTCCTCCCGGGTGGCGTGCTCGGCGTCGTAGGTCACGAAGATCTTCTCGCCCAACACGCTCAGCCGGATGCCAAGGTCGGCGTCCTCCGTCAGGCACGCCTCGTCCCAGCCTCCGACCTTCTCCAGCAGGTCCCGCTTCACGAAGACGGTATTGCCGCCGAGCGGGATCATCCCAACCTGGGCATGGTAGTGCAGCCGCGACTTGAAGTAAAAGAAGTACTCCAGGACGTTCTGGGTGGAGTACCAACTCGAGCGGAAGTCCATAAGCTGGACCCCAGCCTGCACGATCCCGGCGTCCTTCTGGAGCATCGTCGTGTTGATGACGTCGAAGATTTCGGGATGGACATCATCCTCGGCGTCGAAGATCGTGACGACCTCGTTCTTCGTCTCTGCGAACGCCACGTTGAGGCCACGAGGCTTGTTGACGGGACCGTCCTTGCCGGAGAATGTCACTACCCTCACGCCGGAGTGCCCGATCTCGACCGCCGCCTCGGCGGCCTCCTCGATGGTCCCCCGATCGCTCTCCTCACAGACCACAACCACCTCGAGGAGTTCTTTGGGATAGTTGCTCTCCCACAGCTTGCGCACGGTGTCCCCGATAACGCCCTCCTCGTTCTTGGCCGGCAGAATCGCCGTGAAGCTGAACTTGGGCGGCAGGTACTCTTTAGGACTCTTCGACTCCTCTAACCGCTCGGGACGGGCCCATGTGTAGAGCATCAACCCCAGCGTGCAAATCGCCTGCGCCGTGAGCACAACCGAGACGACCAGTATGAGCGCGTAAACGATCGCCAGGATCACGTCCAACCCCCCGCACCCGTGCCGCAAGGCACCGCCCGTAAGTTTGCAACCTTCTCCAATATCCCTGCTTCGCGCATCCGCCCATCCTCCATACAAACCATGCAAAAATCCGCATAA
>JADDPY010000046.1 GCA_016781635.1 Rubrobacter sp. | reverse complement strand
ACGGCTACCACCTGGTGCTGGAGACGTCCAACGAAGAGGAGGACGGGGAGTGAACCAGCAGCCCTCTTCTATTGAAGTCTACGAGCCAATTCATTCCGATAATGACGGTGGCCGCAGTGCTCTGGTCAATGCCCTTGCCCGTTTGGTTGTGCGTCAAGCATGCGACGTGGTTGGACAAGAAGAGATCCATCCGCAACGGAAGGCGGGGTAGCTTTGAGAACCGTCATCTATGCGCGCATCTCCAAGAGTGGGCAAAGCGTGTTTAGCCTAGAGGACCAGGAGCAGCGGTGTCGGGCGTATGCCGATGCCCAGGGCTGGACAGTTGTCGACGTGTATGTTGAGAACGGGGTGTCGGCCAAAAGTGACCGGCGCCCGCGATTCCAGCAGATGCTGGGCGAGCTGCGCAGCCGACGGATTCAAGCGGTCCTGGTCTATGACCTTGACCGCTTGATGCGTAACCTGAAACTGCAGCTACAGTGCAAAGACGACCTGGACGCGCTGCGGGTAGCGCTCGTGTCAATCGCTGACAACGGCATTATTGACACGAGCACACCTGAAGGCGTACTGCAATTCCAGCTTAAGGGCATGTTGAGTCAATGGTTCAGCGGCCAGCTGAGCCGCAAAGTACGAACCAACCTCAATCGCAAAGCTTCCAAAGGCCTTTGGGTTGGTGTGCCGCCCTACGGCTACGACCGCAATGCAGAAGGCGTGCTGCAGCCGAATGCAGACGCGGTGGCCGTCCAGCTCGCAGCGAGCCTGTATCGTACCAATCTGTACACTTGGGCTGCCGTAGCGGACGAGCTCAATAGCCGCGGCTTTCGCGCGCTCAGCTCAGACCGAAGCCGGGTGCTCTTTACTGAAACGACGCTCAGGGCGATGTTCCGATCCGTCGCGTACCGGGGGCTCGTCAAGTGTAAAGGCGAGACCTATCCCGGCCTGCACGAACCCTTGGTTGATGAAGAGACCTGGCAGGCAATTGAGCGCATCCGAGAACAGCGGTCAACATGGCGCGGCGTGCGGGTCCAGCGTGACGATGCACTGCTCTCCGGTGCTGCGTGGTGCGCGGCCTGTGGCAACAAGGTTCACGTTGGCCGCGCTGCTGTTGGATCGCCGCGCTATCGCTGTTCACACTACCGTATCTGTGGCCAACCGCATGTACGCGGTGATGTTGCTGAGCCGATGCTTTGGAGCTGGCTCCAAGGCCTTGTGGTGCCCGCTGATGTGTTGCGGGACGTGCTGGCTGTCGCCCGGTCGATTGTCGAACAAGAGCAGAGTCAGGGGAGCCAGCCGGCTGTTGATCATCTGGCACTACTGCGGCGCCTTGAACGCCTTAAGCACCTGTATCTGGCAGGGGATATGACTGCTATGGAATATGATCTTGAAACGGGCGCGCTCAAGCGCCAACTTGCGATGACCACATCTCAATCGGTATTGCGCTTCAACGAAGAGCGAGCACGCGCCTTACTTGCCAATATTCCCCAGCTGCTCAGCGGGGGTACCGTTCCCGAGCGGCGTGCCTTGGTACATGCACTCTTTGATCGCGTGTGGTTACGTGATAAGCATGTTGTC
>JADDPY010000488.1 GCA_016781635.1 Rubrobacter sp. | reverse complement strand
ACTATAAAGTGAACATCAAAGCCAGCGATTCCGGCGGTTTCGGGACGACTTCCACCACGGTGAGCGTGGTGAACGCGGCCCCCACGGCGTCCCATAACGCCCCGAGTTCCGTCAACGAGGGCGACTTGTTCACCGTTTCGCTGACCAACCAATATGACCCGTCGGGTGCCGACAGGGCGGCCGGCTTCACCTACGCCTTCGACTGCGGGCTCGGCAACGGTTACCGCCCGTACAGCTCCTCGAGCACCGACACCTGCTCGGTCGGGGACAAGGACGGCCCGGGGAGCCAGACGGTCAGGGCCAAGATCCGGGACAAGGACGGCGGCGAACGCGAGTACTCGCGCACCGTCACGATCAACAACGTCGCGCCGACGGCGACCTTCAACGCCCCGCAGACCTCCTACGCCGGCAAGTCGTTCATCGTCTCGCTCACCAACCCGTATGACCCGTCGGGTGCCGACAGGGCGGCCGGCTTCGCCTACGCATTCGACTGCGGGCTCGGCAACGGCTACCGTTCGTCTACCTCCAGCGTCGCCTCCTGCCAGGCCGGGTCCGCGGGGACGACCCAGACGGTCAAGGCCAAGATCCGGGACAAGGACGGCGGCGAACGCGAGTACACGCGCCCCCTCAACGTCACCGCCGCCCCGCCCTCCTACCCGAACGGCAAGATAGCGTTCTGGAGCAACCGGGACGGCAATGGCGAGATCTACGTCATGAACGCCGACGGCTCCGGCCAGACCCGGCTCACCAACAACGCGGCGAACGACGGCGACCCTGTCTTCTCGCCCGATGGGTCGAAGATAGCGTTCTGGAGCGACCGGAGCGGCTCTGAGGAGATCTACGTCATGAACGCCGACGGCTCGAACCAGAACAAGCTCACCAATTGGACGAACTCTCGCCACCCCGCATTCTCGCCCGATGGCTCCAAGATAGTCTTCTCCAAGCAAGGCGATATCTACGTGATGAACCCCGACGGCTCGAACCAGAACCCGCTCGCCAACCCGGAGGGGCAAGTGTTCGACGGATTCCCCAGCTGGGGAGGGGCGGGCGACACCGCGCCGCCGGAGACGACCCTCGACGCTTCGGGGCCGTCCGGCACCGTCAACAGCACTTCGGCAGAGTTCCGCTTCTCCAGCGAGCCCGACGCGGTCTTCCAGTGCAGGCTGAGCACGCAACAGGGGACGGGGGCCCACGGCTTCCAGGACTGCACCTCGCCCAGGACTTACGACAGCCTCACCACGGGCCAGTACACGTTCCAGGTGCGGGCCGTAGACAAGGCCGCCAACGTGGACCCCACCCCGGCGAGCCGCACCTGGACGGTGGACCTCACCGGTCCCGCGGGCACGGTGACCATAAATGGCGGGGCCACCGTCACCAACAGCACGTCCGTGAACCTGGCCCTCTCCGCCAGCGACCCACCGCCGAACTCGGGCGTCGCCGACATGCGCTTCTCCGACGACGGCACCACCTGGTCGGGCTGGGAACCCTACGCCTCGAGTAAGTCTTGGACCCTCACCAGCGGCGACGGGCAGAAGACCGTCAACGTCCAGTACCGCGACGGCCTCGGCAACGTCGGGAGCGCGGCGCAGGGCTCCATAACGCTCGACACCACCGAGCCCGCCGTCACCGGCGTGAGCCCCACGGAAGGGGCGCAGGGCGTCGCCGAAGGCGCCAACCTCACGGCCACCTTCTCCGAAGG
>JADDPY010000590.1 GCA_016781635.1 Rubrobacter sp. | reverse complement strand
TGATCCTCGCCCGCAAGCCCGGCAAGCTGCCTAGGGAGACGATCTCCGCCTCCTACGACCTCGAGTACGGCACCGACGCCCTGGAGGTCCACGCCGACGCCATCCCCGAAGGCACCCGCATCCTCGTCGCCGACGACCTGCTTGCCACCGGCGGCACGGCCCGCGCGATGTGCCAGCTGGTCGAGAACGCCGGCGGCACCGTCGCCGGCGTCGCCTTCCTCATAGAACTCGCCTACCTCAGAGGCCGCGACCAACTGGACCCCTACGAGATCATCTCCGTCCTAGCCTACGACTCCCCGGATGACTAGCCTCCCAGAACCCCTCCCAGAGCCCCCCTCAAAACCCCTCCCGGTCTCCCCGCCGCAGGCGCCCGAGACCCGCCGCCTCATCTCCGTCTACCTGCGCACCCTCTCGAGCCCCCAGACTATAAAAACCTATAATACAGAGCTGGAGCTCTTTGCCGCGTACGTGGAGAACGAGTTGGGGAAGGGGCTTGGGGCTTTGACGGCCGAGGACGTCTCGCTTTACCGGGAGCACCTGATAAACGCTTACGCGCCGGCGACGGCGGCCAAGAAGCTTGCGGTGCTGAGGCGGTTTTTGATCTTCACGTTTATGGCGGGTGCGACAACGGTCAACCCTGAGTCGTTGCGGTTCTTTGCCAAGAGCCCGCGCGTGCGGCAGGATTCCTCCTACAACGTCCTCACCGACGAGGAGCTCTCGCGCATGCTCGCCGCGGCGCGTGGCTCCAACTACCGCGACTACGTCATGCTCGCCGTGATGGCCGGTTGCGGCTTGAGGGAGGCCGAGGTGGTCGGCGTCAAGATAGGAGATTTCCGGGACGTCGGCGGGGGCCAGACCTTTTTGCGAGTCCTCGGCAAGGGAGACAAGGTTCGCAACGTCCCGCTCTCGCCCGATCTGTGGCGCCTGATCCAACGCTACGTCCTCCTCTCAGAACGCAGCTTCACCTCCCATCTCGACTCCCGAAAACCCCTCTTCACCTCCCGCGTCGGCAAGGACAAGCCCCTAACCACCCGCTCCGTCCAGAACATAGTAAAGAAATACGTCCGCGCCGCCGGCATAACCAAAGCCATCTCCCCGCACTCCATCCGCCACACCGTGGGTACCAACATGGCCGTAAACGAAGCCCCCCTCCTCGTCATCCAACAATTCCTAGGCCACTCCGACCCCAAAACCACCCTCCGCTACATCCGCCGCGCCGAAGAACTCGCCACAAGGGCATATCAATATAATACGTTACCGATGTAATCCCAGCCGGGCTCTGTCTGGGGTACGTGGTAGAGCAAGATAGGCCGGTCCGGTGATACGACTCTCGCGTTGGTTGTGAGAAGGCGCTGAGAAAAGAAGGTGGGCGAGGTCCTCGAGGACCTCGCCCAGCCGGGGTGGTGGCTCCTTAGAAGCGGCCGACGTTCTCCAGCCGGACCGTGCGGCGGTCCTTCTTGCTCCTCT